>NZ_JAKRNR010000098.1:0-595 GCF_022346685.1 Sphingomonas sp. ACRSK
TTCCCACGCGTTACGCACCCGTGCGCCACTAGACCCGAAGGTCTCGTTCGACTTGCATGTGTTAGGCATGCCGCCAGCGTTCGTTCTGAGCCAGGATCAAACTCTCAAGTTTGATGTTCCATCCCTTCCCCGCGGAATAACGAGGAAAGAACAGCTCACTTCAAGGAGCCAATTCCTGCACATCACATATACTGTGGATATGTAATAGGACATATGAACTGGCTTAGCTTTAGCCGACCACACCACGCCTTGAAAACGTGGCAGACCGGAGCCGCCGCCCACATGTCCCTTCATCTTAACCAACAATGTCAAAGAACAAAACGCCGGCGCCGAATGGCACCCCCTTTCGGGAGTGGCCCGGTACCGCTCGTTTCAGAACCGTTCGAACCAGGCCGTGAAGGCCGCCCCGTCCGGTGAACAGGCATTTAGGGGAGGGGTCGGATACCGTCAAGCGATTCGATTGCAGTTTTTTGA
Source organism: Sphingomonas sp. ACRSK (assembly GCF_022346685.1). Lineage (NCBI taxonomy): Bacteria > Pseudomonadati > Pseudomonadota > Alphaproteobacteria > Sphingomonadales > Sphingomonadaceae > Sphingomonas > Sphingomonas sp. ACRSK. The sequence goes on from NZ_JAKRNR010000098.1 coordinate 475, forward strand.
AATTTGTTCCGCGACCCCGGAAAAAGGCTCCTGCGGCCCCGCACTGCCCTCTTGGCGCCCATCGCCCCCGGGATCAGAAGCGCAGCGCCTCGACCTGCTCCCCCGCCGCCTGCGCCGGTGC
>NZ_JAKRNR010000099.1:0-567 GCF_022346685.1 Sphingomonas sp. ACRSK
TGCGCGACTTCGGCAACGACTTCGTGGACACGGTGCTGTCCGAGGACACCTGGTCCAGCTGGGGAAACGCCGGACGGACCATGCTGAATATGCTCAAGAGCGAGTTCGTGAAGCTGGCCCTGCTCAACCCGCTCAAGAACCTGCTGAACGGCGACAAGGCGCTGCCGACGCTGAGCGGCCTGATCGGCAAGCTGGGCAGCCTGTTCGGCTCGAAGGGCGTCGGCAACAACGCTGCCGGCACGGAATGGTGGTCTGGTGGCGCGACCTGGCTCGCGGAAAACGGGCCCGAGATCGTCAACCTGCCGCAAGGGTCGAAGGTGACGCCGGCCGGCGAGACGCGTCGGCTGCTGGCGGCCAACGATGCGGGCCAGCGTGCGGGCGGCCTCACCGTCATCGTCAATGCGCAGGACGCCGTGCTGGCGGAGACTGTGCGCGGCTGGGTCGCGGAGGGGGTGGGCCTTGCGGCGACGCAGGGTGCTTCGGGCGGCGCAGCGATGGCAGAGGCGAATGATATGGAAGCGTCGTTGCGGCGGCTGGGGCGGTACCGGTGAGCGCGATCGAGATCCC
>NZ_JAKRNR010000010.1:0-121135 GCF_022346685.1 Sphingomonas sp. ACRSK
GACGGTGTGCACCCCGGGGCCGTACATCGTGTTCTTCGAGTGGGACAAGTCGGACATCACGCCGGAAGCGGCTGGCATCCTCGACAACGCCATCTCGAACTACCAGTCGTGCGGCAACGCGCAGGTCATGCTGGCCGGTCACGCCGACCGTTCGGGCGCAGCCTCGTACAACGTCGGCCTCTCGCAGCGCCGTGCGGACTCGGTCCGTGCGTACCTCGAGGGTCGCGGTATCCCGGGTGGCGTGATCTCCTCGGAAGCGTTCGGCGAGAGCCGCCCGCGCGTCGAGACCGCCGACGGCGTGCGCGAACTCCAGAACCGTCGCGTGGAAATCACCTACGGTCCGGGTTCGGGCATGTAAGTTCGACCCTCTGGTCGAATGGAAATTGGGGAGGTCGGGCAACCGGCCTCCCTTTTTCTTTGCGCAAACGCGAACGGCAGCGTCCAGGCAAACACGCGTGGGGCATGTCGCGACGTCCACGTCGCTGCGTCCAGGCACGGCTCAGCCCGACGCGGACACCTGAGCGCTGACGATCAGGCGCTGGCGCGCAGTCGCCGCCGTGCCACGACGCATCGCTTTTGAACTTGCCGTGGCGCTGAGCGCCAGCCAGCGCCCAGGATCGCCCGGCGGTCGCGTGCTACAGTGCGGCGCTCGCTTTGTCGTCGGCAGCAAGGGCGTTGGCGAGCCAAGCGGGCACGATCGCGTCGCCCAAGGCGTCAACGCGTCGATGCTCCACCATCAACGCCAGTTCCGGATAGATCGCCCGCGTGCGATCGCCCGCCTCGCCGATGGGGGCAACCACCAGGCGACGGTTGACCTTGGACCGGTGGTGCATCCGCGCCGTGTTCTCCTGCCCGACGTAGCAGCCTTTGGTGAAGCTGACGCCCCCGAGCTCTCGTGCGTTGCACTCGAGCCACAGCGTCTTGTCTTGCCCCAGTTCGGCGACGCCCTCCGTCACGCCCAGTGCGAGCCGGTGCGCAAGCCAGCCTCCGGCCGGCGCGGCTGCTGGCGCCAGCCAGCGGCGACCAAGCTCCGCAAGGCGCGGGTCCGCAACTCCCTGCTCCCCATCCGGGCTCCAATGAACGCCATCGGCGACCGGCTCGATCGTGACCGGGCGGCGCAACCGGTACAGCATCAGCCGCCGGGCCAGCGCCTCTGCCTGCGCCGCCTCGCAGTCGATCAGCACGGCATCGCCATCATCCCACAGGATGAAGTCGAAGAGCGCCTTGCCCTGCGGCGTCAGCAGCCCGGACCAGCGTGGCGTTTGAGGAGTTACGGTGCCGACGTCCTGCGTCACCAGCCCCTGGAGGAAGGGACGCGCTTCCGCCCCGCCGACGCGGAGCAACGCACGGTCGGCAAGCCAAGTGCCAGGTCTGGTTTCCGTCATACCGGCAAGGTAGGGAGGCGGTGCAGCAGACGAAAGGGCGACCGTGGCAAGCTTTGACCTCAAACTGGCAGGCGGCACCGTTCACCTGCCCGGCGGACCTGCCGCGCAGGACCTTTGGGTCCGCGAGGGCCGTGTGGCGCAGATCGGCGGGCAGGGTGATGCGGGGGCAGTGATCGACTGTACCGGCCTCGACGTCCTGCCGGGCGTGATCGACACCCAGGTGCATTTCCGCGAGCCCGGCCTCGTCCACAAGGAGGATCTGGAAAGCGGCAGCCGCGCGGCCGTGCTGGGCGGCGTGACCGCGGTGTTCGAGATGCCGAACACCAACCCCAACACCGACAGTGCCGAGGCGATCGCGGACAAGCTCGCGCGTGCCAAGGACCGCATGTGGTGCGACCACGCGTTCTACGTCGGGGCGACGGCAGCGAATGCCGAGCAGCTGGCGGAGCTGGAACGGCTCCCTGGCACGGCGGGGGTGAAGATCTTCATGGGATCTTCGACGGGCAACCTGCTGGTCGACGATGATTCGAACCTGCTCCGCGTCCTGCGCTCCGGCCACCGCCGCGTCGCAATCCATGCCGAGGACGAGGATCGCATGAACGCGCGCGCCGGCGAGCGGGTGGCAGGCGATCCGCGGTCTCATCCGGTGTGGCGGGACGACGAAAGCGCGATGATCGCGACGCGTCGCATCCTGCGGCTGGCGCGGGAGGCGGGCCGGCGGATCCATGTGCTGCACGTCACCACCCCTGCAGAGCTCGAGCTGCTGGGGCAGAACAAGGACGTCGCCTCTTGCGAGGTCACGCCGCAGCACCTGACGCTGGCGGGTGAGGAGGCCTATCCGCGGCTGGGCACCCATGCGCAGATGAACCCGCCGATCCGATCCGGCGCACACCGCGACGGCCTTTGGTATTGGCTGAACCAGGGCGTGCCCGACGTGATCGGTTCCGATCATGCGCCGCATACGCTGGAGGAAAAGGCCAAGCCCTATCCCGCGAGCCCCAGCGGCATGCCGGGCGTGCAGACCTTGCTGCCGCTGATGCTGGACCATGTGGCGGCCGGCAGGCTCGCGCTGCAACGCCTGATCGACATGACGAGCGCAGGTCCGCAGCGCCTCTTCGGCCTGGTCCGCAAGGGGCGCATCGCGGTCGGCTACGACGCCGACTTCACGATCGTGGACCTGAAGAAGCGCTGGACGGTGGAGGAGCCCTGGCTGGCGTCACGTGCGGGCTGGTCCCCGTTCACCGGCATGACGCTGACGGGCAAGCCCATCGGCACGATCATCCGGGGCCAGCAGGTGATGTGGGAGGGGCAACTCGCCTCACAGGCAATCGGCGCGCCGCTGCACTTCGAGGCGGTGGACTTCGGCTGAGCGAGCCGAGGCTGAACGGAGCGGCCGCGGGCGTGTCCCGCGGCCTTCAAGCCTCGACGGCTCCGATCAGAAGGGCATCCACTTCGATTTTTCGGTGAACTTCATATAGCCGATGTTGGCGCCGAGCCGCCAACCCACGCCGAGGCGCACCGGGATCAGCACCACGTCCCCGCGGCGCAGGTAGCTCGCCGAGAACCCGCCGACGAAATAGGCGCGTCCTTCCGCCTGCGGGAAGCGATTGTAGAGTTCCTGCGAATCATAGAGGTTGTAGACCAGCACGAACACCTTGGTCGCGTCGCCGCCCACGTCGAACCCGACCGACGGGCCCGTCCAATAGACCGGCCGCTGGCCCTCCACCCGGTGGCTCATCACGCCGGAGCCGTAGCGCAGGCCGACGACGAACGCGCCGGCCGCCTCGCGGCCCGCAATATAGGCGTTGGGCTCACCCTGATCCTTGAGGATGTTCTCGAGCAGGCCGGCCAGGCCCTCGGCGCCCTTGCCGAACACCCCCTCGGCGGCGTCGATCAGGTCGTCGCGCTTGTAGGTGTCCGCCGATGCCATGGTGGCGCCGGGGGCCGCCGGGGCGTGGGCGGCCGTGGACGCGGAGGGCGCCTGCTGGGCGGAATAGTCCGCCTGCGGCGCGACTGCGGGGTCCGGCTCGGCAGCCGGCGCGGCTTGTTGGGCCCGGGGTGCCGAATCGAGATCGCTATCGATTGCCTCATTGGGATCGACAGTGCGCATCTGCGCGGCCGCGGGCGTGGCCATCGCCACCGCAACGCTTCCCAGCATCAGCCAAAACCTACGCATGCCACTCCCCCGGAGAATTCAGTTCTATCCTCTATCCGCGCCTGCCGCTTACGCTGCAATGAATGACGCGACGACCCGAGTCCTACACGCGCTCGAAAAGCGATGCGACCCCAGTTGATCCCTGCTCGCATGCTGGCTATAGCCGCGCCCTCAAGGCCGGTTCCCGGAGACGTGGGTGAGTGGCTGAAACCAGCGGTTTGCTAAACCGCCGTACCGGGATTACTGGTACCGAGGGTTCGAATCCCTCCGTCTCCGCCAGAACTGATCGATCCTGAGGTATCCGCGAACCGGGTTTTGCCCACTTCGGCACCCACTTCGATATTGGCGTTCTGGCAAACGCCGTCACCGAGATTTCCCGCAGGCGCCGATCTCGGCAGCCGATTGGCTGGCGGTCGTTCGATCTGCCCCGGCAGTTCCCGGGAGGTTGAGGTGGAGGGCTGCGGCCAGCGTTTTCCAGGATGATCACGAAACCGGACGGCCTGACCGACCCCCGTTGTAGGGGATCATCGGCTAACGCAGACCTGGTATCGCGAACCCCCCATCGCTCAGGATCGTCTGGCCGGTGACGAAACCGGCTTCCGCGGTGCAGAGCCAGACGGCGACCGCCGCCACGTCCTCTGGTTCGCCGAGGCGCTTGAGGGCAGCCTGGTCTGCAAGCGCGCGATATGTTTCAGCGCTCAGGCCCGCCGACATGGGTGTGCGGATCACGCCCGGTGCGACGTTGTTTACCCGAATACCCTGCGGGCCCACCTCAAGCGCAAGCGCGCGTGCGAGTGCGTCCAGGCCGGCCTTGCTGGGGGCATAGGCTGACATGCCCGGCGTCGCCGCCTCGGCGACGAAGGACGATGTGTTCACGATGCTGCCCCGACGTCCGGACGCAATCATGGCCCTGATCTCTGTACGAGCCAACAGCCATACGCCGCGCAGGTTGGTGGCGATGACAGTGTCGAAATCCTCGACGGTCATCTCGACGATGGGTTTGTACGCGCCCAACGTGCCGGCGTTGTTGAAGGCCGCATCGAGCGGCCCCAGCCTGTTCTCCACGTCTGCAATCAGCCGCTCGACGGCCTGCTCATCCGAAACGTCGGTCGGCAGTGCCACCGCCCGACCCCCTGCATGCTCGATCGCCTCCGCCACTTCGACCAACGGAGCTTCGCGCCGCCCTGCCAAGGCGACCGCCGCGCCTTCCCGCGCGAACAGAATCGCGGCTGTCCTTCCGATGCCGCTGCCAGCGCCCGTCACCAGGGCAACCTTACCTGCCAGCCTGCCGATGTTGGGGTTCGTCATGCCGATCTCCTTTGTCCGCGCACAAGATCGTTGATGTCGTGACCGAAACAATTGACTCTTTCAGCAACACACTCCTGAACAGGGAACAGCAATGCGCGGGGTGGAATATGCAGAGTTGGCGGCGTTTCTCGCCGTCGCGCGCGAGCGCAGCTTCCGTCGCGCGGCCGATGCGCTGGCGGTGTCCCCTTCCGCAATCAGCCATACGGTAAGGGCGTTGGAAGCAAGGCTCGGCGCCAGGCTCGTCAACCGAACGACCCGCAGCGTCTCCCTGACGGAAGCCGGGCAGCGCCTGCACGATCGAGTGGCGCCCGCTTTCGCCGATATCAAGGGCGCCGTGCAGGAGATCGCCACCGGCGCTGCTGCACCGTCCGGACTGGTGCGCCTGACCGTACCGCGCGTCGCCGCGCAGATGGTTCTGGCTCCCATCCTGGGCTCTTTTCTGGCCAGCTTCCCCAAGATCCGCCTGGAGGTGACCGTCGACGACGCTCTGGTGGACAGCGTTGCGGATGGGTTCGACGCCGGCATCCGCCTGGCCGATCAGGTACGGCGGGACATGGATGCGGTTCCGGTGAGCGGATCGCTGCGCGGCGTCGTCGTGGGTTCGCCCGCGTATCTTGCGGCCCACGGCATACCCGGCTCGCCCGACGATCTTCACCGCTTTCGCTGGCTCAACTACCGCCAGCCGTTCAGCGGCCGACTGCTGCCGTGGGAGTTCGTTCGGGGCAGCGAAACGGTGGCACTGTCCCTCGACGGCCCTCTTGCCTCCAACGACCCGGACCTGTTGATCGCGGCGACGCTGGACGGCGCTGGCCTAGCCTATCTGACCGAAGCGACGGTCGCCGATCATCTCGCCACCGGACGGCTGCTGCGGGTGCTCGACGATTGGTGCCCGACGTTTCCGGGGTGGCAGCTGTACTTTCCCAAGGGTCGACACATCGCGCCCGCGTTGAAGGCGCTGATCGGCTTCCTGTCGCAACCATCGCGCTAAGAGGACGGGGGGGATACGGCAGGCCAAGCGCAGCTGTTTTCCAAGGCTCCTACGCCGATTGCGGCGTGGACCACATCCCTGCGGCACGCTGCACATGATCGGCGATGAGCCGGAAGGCCTGGTCCATGACCGACGACCTTCGCCACGCCAGCGCAATTGAGCGGTGGGCGTTCCAGCCGGCCACGTCCAGAACGGCGAGTCCCGCGGATCCGCCGACGTCGGACGACAGGTACAGCCCCGGCAGGACCGACAGTCCTAGGCCGCTCGCGACCATCTGGTGAAGGCTGTCGAGGCTGGTGCCTTCATAGTCACGGCTGAGCGCCAATCCGAATTCCTCCGCGATGCCGGCGACCTGACGGTGAAGATGGTGGCGCGTGTCGAGGGACAGCAGGGTCTGCCCAGACAGCACCGCCCGATCGACAGTGCCGGCCGCCGCAATGTCGGCGTCGACGGCGGACACGAGATGCAGGGGTTCGCGGAACAACGGCTCCACCACCAGATCCTCCCCCATGATCGGCAACGGCCCCAGCAAGGCGTCGAGATCCCCGCGGGAGAGTTCGAGCGCCTGCCGGTCGGGAATGCCTTCGCGCACGTACAGGCGCAGGCCCGGTGCCGCGCGGTGCAGGTCCGCGATGATCGGCGAGAGGAGGTACGGGCCTAGCGTCGGCGTGGTGCCCAGGCGAAGCGTGCCGGTTATGCCGCCCGCGGCCCCCGCCGCCAGCGTCTCGATATCGCGCACTTCGCCCAGCACCTGCCGCGCCCGGGCAACGATGCTTCGGCCGATCGGGGTGAGGATGGCGCCACCCGCCGCGCGATCGAACAGCGAGACGTTCAGGCGCGCTTCCAGCGCCTTGATCTGCTGGCTGAGGCTCGGCTGGCTGACCCGCACCGATCGGGCGGCCTGAACGAAGGACCCGGTATCGGCGATCGCCACCAGGTACTGAAGCTGACGAAGGGTGGGCATGGCGGTTTCCGCGATTGGCTGCCGACCGATGCCAGCATTTCCAGAATTTTGATAGGCAGGTCCTATGGGCTGCATAGACGGCTCCGCCTTGCCTCCCTGGGGGCTTTCCCGGAATGGGGCCGGCCCAGGCAGCAGCGGTGCGAGGCGTAAGTGGCGGCGGGCAAACGGATTGGCTTCAGGCAGGCGATCGCCTGGATCTCGGAGATTGTCGGACCCGACACCGCCTATGTGCGGCTGGGCATCGTGTACACGATCGCGATCAGCCTGCTGTCGCTGGCGACGCCGATCTCGGTCCAGTTGCTCATCAACAGTGTCGCCAACATCGCCATGCCCGCGCCCTTGTGGTCGCTGTCCGGCGTGCTGCTGCTGCTGCTGCTGATGGTCGCGACGCTGAGCGCGGCGCGCGTGTACCTGATGGCGGCGTTCGAACGACGCGTGTTCGCCCGGGTGGTGGCGGAGGTTACCGTGCGTGCCGTGCACGCGCAGAACCCGTTCTTCGGCGACGCTGGCCGCGGTGACCTGTTCAATCGCTACTTCGACCTCACCGTTGTTCAAAAGGCGGTGCCCGGCCTCGTGATCGGCGCGTTCACCATCCTGCTGCAGGCGGTCGTCGGGCTGGTGGTGACGAGCTTCTACCACCCCTTTTTTCTCGCCTTCAACGTCGTGTTGGTGATCGCAGTGCTGCTGGTCTGGCTGATCTGGCAGCGCGGGGCGATCACCGGGTCGGTCGCGCTGAGCCATGCCAAGCACGACACGGCGCGCTGGCTGGAAAGCGTGGGCAGCTCCAACGGATTCTACAAGTCAAGCCGGCACCTCGGCTTCGCCATGGACCGGTCCGAGGCGATGACCGCCGCCTATGTCGGCGCGCACCGCCGCCTGTTCCGGTACACGTTCGCGCAGACGCTGAGCTTCCTGCTGATCTACGCATTCGCCAGCGCCGCGTTGCTGGCGCTGGGCGGCAACCTGATCCTCAGGAACGAGCTGTCGGTCGGCCAGCTGGTCGCGGCCGAGCTGATCCTATCGGGCGTGTTCTACGGCATCTCGCAGCTCGGCTACTACCTCGACATCTTCTACGATCTGGTGGCCGGTTCGGAGGAGCTGTCGCTGCTGTTCGCGCTTCCTCAGGAGCGTCCGCCGGTAGGGGAGGCAGGCGCTCCCGGCGACGGTGCGCTCAGGCTCATGGACGTGGCGTTCGAGAATGTACGCTTCGACTTTGCGGTCGATGCCGGCGAACAGCTCGTGGTGGTGGCCGAGCCGGAGGCGGAACGCAGGCTCGCGATGCTGCTGAAACGCTATGTCCAGCCCGAACAGGGGCTGGTGCTGATCGGGGGCGCCGATCTGGAAGCCCTCGACATGTATCTGCTGCGCTCGCAGGTGCTGGTGCTCGACCGGCCCACCATCGCGGAGGTGACGATCCGCCAGTATCTGTCGCTCGCCGCGAGCGACGTGTCTGCCGTCCGGATGCAGGAGGCACTGGCGGCGGTGGGGCTCCAGCAACGGATCGCGCGGCTTCCGGAGGGATTGGACACGCCGCTCGCCTCGACCGGCTATCCGCTCGGGCTGGGCGCGATGATGGCGCTCAAGCTCGCCAATGCCTTGTTGGTCGCGCCCCGGCTGCTGATGCTCGGGCAGCTCTACGACCTGCTACCGCCCGGTCGGCTGGCGAGCGTGCTGCGGATGCTGAAGGCGCGCGGCACCACCACGCTGCTGTTCAGCGGCCGTCCGGAGGACCTGGCGCTGGATGGCTGGTTCCATCTCGGCTCCAAGCATCAGCAGCGCTTCGCCACGCTTCGCGATCTCCAGGACCACCTTGCCCATGGGGAGGAGGCCGATGCCCTATCGTCCTGAACATCTTTCGCACTTCGGAACGCTCGCACGGCAGCGCCCACCGCGCATGCTGGTTGCGCTCGCCTGGATGGTGACCATCGGGATCTGCGTATCGGTGTTCATCCTGTTCGCCGTGCCTTGGGTGCAAACCGCGCAGGGCCAAGGCCAGGTTGCCGCGCTCGATCCCGGCGATCGCGCGCAGGAAGTGTCCGCCCTCGTGGGCGGGCGGGTCGAGCGCTGGTACGTCCATGACGGCCAGCATGTCGCCGCTGGCGATCCGATCGCGCGGGTGGTCGACCTCGATCCCAACCTTCTTTCCCGCCTTGCCGCCGAACGCGCCCAGGTGGAGGCGGAGATCGCGGCAGTGCGTCAGGCGCAATCCGTTGCCGCCATCGACGTGGGCCGCAGCGGTCAGCTGCTGGCCGAAGGACTGGGATCGCGACGCGACTACGAACAGGCGCAGATCAAGGTCGCCGATGGTGCGGCCAAGCTTGCGGAATCGCGCGCCAAGCTCAACCGCATCGACGTCCAGCTCAACCGGCAGTCGGCGCAGCTGGTTCGCGCACCGCGCGACGGACGCATCCAGAGCATCAATGCCGCCGCCGGCGGGGCGCTGGTCTCGGCCGGAACCGTGCTGGCGGTCGTCGCGCCGGAGCGGGTGGAGCGGGCGGTGGAGCTGTTCGTCGACGGGCGCGACGTTCCGCTGATCCAGCCCGGCCGGCCGGTGCGGCTCGAGTTCGAAGGCTGGCCGGCCATCCAGTTCAGCGGCTGGCCCGCGGTCGCGCACGGACTGTTCGACGGCAGGGTACGCTCGCTCGACCCGACGGCTTCGGCGTCCGGCATGTTCCGCATCCTGGTCGAGCCGGTGCCCGGCAAGCCGGCATGGCCCGATCGCCGGTTCGTGCGGCTCGGCGGCAAGGTCCAGGGCTGGATCCAGGGGGAAACCGTGTCGGTAGGGTATGAGCTTTGGCGTCAGCTCAACGACTTCCCGCTCGATTTCGGACAATCGCAAGAGGCCGTAGCGAAGGGCGGCGCGCCCAAGGAAGACGAAGCCAAGGCGGCATTGAAGGCGGGCAAGGCAAAATGATCGTGCGCGTCGGACTGGCCGTACTGCTGTGCCTGGCGCCGTGCACCGCGAGCGCGCAGACCCCGCCTACTACGGCCGATGTCGCAGCCGCGCCGCTGACACTTGCCGAGGTGCTGCGCATATCCGCGCGCGCCGCACCGCAGATCGTGGAGCAGCTCGCCCGCATCCGCCAGGCGGAAGGCCGGGCGCTCGCCGCCGAAGGTGCGTTCGACACGGTGTTCGACGTGGACGGCCGGTCGCGCGCGCTCGGCTATTACGACGGAAGCGTGGTTGAGGGCCGTGCAACCCGCCCGTTCACCGACAACGGCGGCTATGCCTATGGCAACTACCGCGTGTCGCGCGGCAGCTTCCCCGTCTACGAGGACCAATATTACACCAACCGAGCCGGCGAGCTAAAGGTCGGTGTGCTGTATGCCTTGTTGCGCGACCGTCTGGTGGACGAACGCCGTACTCGCCGCACGCTGGCCGCAGGCGATCTGGGCCTTGCCCGCTTCGAGGCGAATGCCGTCGCCATCGGCGTGCAGCGAAGGACGATCGACGCCTATCAGAACTGGGTGGCCACCGGCCTCCGGCTGCGTGCGTATCGCGATCTTCTCGCCCTGACGGAAAGCCGGCGGGGAGCGATCGCGCGACAGGTCGAACTGGGTGCCCGGCCACAGATCCTGCTCACGGAAAACGAGCAGAATCTGGTGCGACGCCGGGCGCTGGTGGTGCGGGCCGAAGGCGATTTCCAGACGGCGGCAAACGCGCTGTCGCTCTATCTGCGTGACGAGAACGGCGAGCCTCTGGTGGTCGGGGCCGAGCGGCTTCCGGCCGATGCCGACGCACTGGGGGGCGTAGCATCGGTGGCGTCCGTCGAGGCGGACGCGCTCGCCGCGCGCCGCCCCGACATTCAGACGGTGCTGGCGCGCATCGACCAGTCGCTGTTGCGGCTGGCGCAGGCCGAGAACGAGCTCAAGCCCCGCCTCGACCTGCGCGGCGAGCTGGGCAAGGATGTGGGACCGGAAGGGCTCGGGGGCTCCAGCCGCACCCCGCTGGAGGCGATCGTCGGCTTCCGCTTCTCCGTCCCGCTTCAGAACCGCGCCGCCAAGGGGCGCGTCGCCGAAGCCCGGGCGGAAATGGACGCCCTTAACGCGCGCGGCAGGTTCCTGCGCGACCAGGTCGCGGTGGAGGTGGAGGGGATCACCATTGCGCTGGGCGCAGCCGAACGACTGGCGGAAGCCGCCGAACAGGAACGGGTCCTGGCCGAGCGCCTGGCGGAAGGCGAGCGACGGCGGTTCGCGCTCGGATCGAGCGACTTCTTCCTGGTGAACCAGCGTGAGGACACCGCCAACGACGCCCGCGTACGCCTGATCGACGCGCAGGCGCGGATCGCTGCAGCCCGCGCTGAACTCGCCGCGGCAACAGCAGATCGGGTCGCCTTGGGGTTGCAACCCCAGGATTGACCCGGCGTGCGAACGCGCGGGTCAAGTGAGGGAGGACGGAGGCGAAGGCGCCCACGCGGCGTCGGCGACCCCGAGAAGCCGTTTCGGTTCCGGCGACTAGAAGTGCAGGACCACGGTCACCGCATCGGCATAGCTTCCTACCGGCGGGGGCATCGGCATGGTCACGCGGCCGTAGACGGGGTTGGACTGCACGGCGCCGATTCCCGTCCCGGCAATCGTCCCGTCGATCGGGATGAGCTGCGATCGGGCACTGTCACGATAGAGTCGGTAGGGTACATGATCGCCGCCCGCGCTTCGCATGCGACGTTCGCTTCCATCGGGAGACTGCCCGCCATCGAAACTCAGCGCCCAGCTGGTCCCGGCTGGACATGTCACCTGTACGGAGCCGACCGCGTCCACTTCCGTCCAGAAGCCCGCGGGCGCGCCGAAATCCACGGCTTCGATGATGCCCAGGTTGCACGCCTCGACAAGGTTGGCCGTGATGTTGATGCTGAAGTCCAGTCCGTTGAGGTCATTCAGCTGAGAGACGCAGGTCTGCGATCCTGCGGCCAGAAACCCCAAAACGGTGTTGAAGAAAAAGCCCTGGTACGTTCCGACGGGGGACGGCTGCCCGGCCGGTATTCGGCCGTAGAACGTCAGCACACCGCTGATCGTGCCCCCCGCTGCGACCGTGACGGATTGCGCGATCGGCAGCGTCTTGGACCAGACTATGGTAGCGGCAGGATCGACATACACGTTGAAATCGAGCGTGTTCGCACCGTTCAGGAGCTTGGGCTGGTCGGCTGTTCCCGGGTAGCTTGGATTGCCGATGCCGATGCAGATGGTGAAGGTCCTGGGCGTCGGGTCGAAACTCCGGCAGGTGTAGCGGACATCCCCGCTGGCGGTGAGCGAACTGCCGAAATCGAGCGTCGCCGGCTGGGTGGTGAGCGAACAGACGGTATTCGCCTTCGCCGGCTGCGGCGCCAGCAAAGCAAGCAGCGCCACCAAGGCAGCCAGCAGCATCAGGATGGCAGGGGCATGGCGTCCGGAACGGCCAGGAAGCGAACGGATCATTGGCATACCAGTGGCCCGACTTGCGGCAAGTTCCCCGCGATCGGCAGGAAGTCGAAGCTTGCGCGGCATTCGCCCCCGTCCGCCCGCTGGATGAGGAGACGATTGTGTTCGGCCAGCCCGGTGAGGAATACACGGCCATCGTGCCCGACCACGATCGGGTCGCCCACGCCCTCCACCGTCAGCACCGAACCCAGCGCCAGCGGCCGACCCGCGCCGTCGATCAGAATGACCACGGCCGATGCCTCGCGACGAACGGCGAAGTCGACGATGACCCCGGCCCGATCGTCGGGGACGACCTCGATTTCGGTTCGGGCGGCGCTCAGATCGAGCGGGAGGTTGGTCGGGTCTATCTCGATGCGGTTGACCGCCAGCGAGCGCAGCGACGGCAACAGCGCACGGCCGCGCGCATCGGTATGTCCGACCTTCCGCGAATCGACCAGCAGCGGCGTGTTGGGACCGGCGCCACGGACCACGGCGAAGCTCCGGTCGACCGTCGGCGCCAGGAACACGCCGCCCATCGCGACGATCGATCCTTCGATGAAGCCGTTGACCTGCGTCCTGTTGCCGAAGTTGTCGATCCCCCCGCCGACGATGGCGTGATGTCCTCGATACCGGACGTCGGCGGCGCGGTAGTCGGTTCCGACGCCGGAGACGACCTCCTGGCTGGATAGATTGACGTTCCAGGAACCTTCGCCGTAGCCGGTGTTGTAGGAGAGACGCGACGAAATCCGCGTCGCATCGTCCGAGTGCGCGACGTTCGCCGATGCCGTGCTGCGCCGGCCAAGGGCCACGCTCAGCCCCAGGGCAACGCCATATCTCCTGTCGTCCCCGAAGTCCTTGTACCCATTGACCCACAGCGACACGTTCGACCCGAACCCGCGTTGCGCGGAGAAGTTCGCGACGCGCAGATCCTGCTTCACGAGTTTCACCCGGGTGTAGGCCAGGTTCACCCCCGTGCCGGCGATCGAGAAACTCGCGCCCGCGCGTTCGATCCTGCGCGCGAAGGCCACGAGCAACGGATCGTCGTCTGGTGTCGGCAGCAGATCTGGTGGCAGGCTCGGGTCGGGATCGCCCAGCGGGCCCGCCCGTCGTGCGGCATGGAGGGCGGTTGCCCCCACGAGCGTCTGGTAGTGGGCGTCCGAACGTTCGATCCCACCGAACAGGTCGATGCCCAGCAGGCGGGCCTGCGCTTCCAGCAACAAGCGCGTGCCGGTGTGCTTCCGGAAGCGGCTTGCCGAGGCGCCCGCAGAAATCGCCCCGAAGCCGCCCACTCGTACCGTGCCGCCCACGCCCGCGAGGACGTGCCCGCCCATGCCCTCAAGATGGCTCCGCACGGTGAATGCGTCGGAAACGCCATATCGGACGCTTCCGGAGCCCGCGATGCGGGACGCGTAATCGAAGGATTTGGCGCCGTAGTTCAGCCGGGGAAGGCCGGCCTCGACCGAGAAATCCAGCTTCCCCTTCGGCAACAGGCGGGGAACGAAGAACAATTGCTTGCTGATGGTCGTTTCGCGTCCCATCGCATCCGTCAGCACCACCGTCGCGGTCGCGCCGCCGCCCATGCTGGGCAACGAACGAAACTGGAAGGGGCCGCGGCCCACCGAGCCCGAATAGTAGCGCAACCCGTTCAGATACAGGTCGATCGTGGACGGGACCGCCGCCGATCCGCTCAGCATCGGGAGCGCGGTGGTGATCAGATCGGGCCGGGATTCGAAATCGCGCTGGATCTGGATGCCGGCAAGCCGATAGGCGGTCGTCATCTCGCCCACGCCCCCGATCGTGTCGCCGAGCGTCAGCGCGATCGCTGTTCTCACATCGACCATGCGCCAGTAGGTGTCGAGGCGCGTGTGATCGATCTTGTCCCTGCCGTCTGCGGCGAGAGTGGCATATCCGGTCGTCGTCGCGACCCCCAGGCGGGTGAGGATGCGCAGGTCATATTGCGCCGATGCCTGGCTGTCGTCACCAAGATCGGCATAGACGCCATAGTTGAGCAGGGCGCCGGTGTTGCGGCTAAGCTTGTCCAGATCGATGTTCCGGGGGGCGATCCCCACATCCAGCACCATCGGAATGACCGCGGCGTCGGTCGCGTCGATCTCTACCGATTGCGCGCCTTCGACATAGCGGTAGGTGACGCCCGGCAGGTCATCCAGGCGAACGAGATCTGCCGGAGAGGGCGCAGCCGGAACTTTCAGCCCGAGGCTCCGCAGGCGTTCGGCCGTTGCCGCGAGCGTTCCGTCGGGAAGCTGGACGAACTCCCACAGCAAGCGAGACCGCACGCCGTTCACCCGAGCCTCAAGAATGAGTGCAATGCCCGCCTGAGGATTCGACTGCGCGCGTGCTGGTACGGGAGTCCAGCTCACGCCAGCAGTCGCCACCATCAGCGCGGGCAAGAGGCACAGGTCAGTTGCTCGCGACCGCGATCGGCGTGCGGACTTCACGGTCGCCAACTTCGGCCACAAGTGTCAGGTTGGCGTTGGCCGGGGGAAGCGAGGCATTGGCCCCCGACGTCCACCGCCGCATCGTTCCGGGTAGAACATACCCGTTGAGACCGCTTCCAAACGACACGTTCCCCACGCTCAGCGCTTCGACGCGCGCGTGACCCGTGCCAGTGTTCGTCGCTTCCACGATCAGGCGGCCGCCCGAGCGATAGGCCTTCCAGGAAAGTTTGGGGGAGGCGTTCGCTGCGCCGAAGAAGACCGGCAGGTCGTATCGGATGCGAATGTCGACCGTGCGCGCCGCGGGACCTTCCCGCCCCGTGGCGGGCAGTTCATCCACCCAGAGCCGATAGCTTTTCTCGCCGCTTGCCACCGCGCCCGCCGTGCGCGCGATCCGGACGGTATAGGAAGCGCCGCTGGGGATCGTCGTCGCCGGCGGGCTCACGACCACATCCGTGGTGGGCTTGAGCGTATCGGTCCCGTTCGTCTGCGACCATTCGAACACGCGCATCTGGACGCCGATCTTGTCGGCGCTGGTATTCTGGAGCGTGATCGCGGATGCCTGTGATGGCGCGCTTACCGCGACACGCAGCGGTTCCACCCGAAGGGATGCTTGCGGCGCGGCGGTGCTCGGGACGGTGAGAAGAGCCGCAAGGGCGACGGACAAACGCACGTACATCGCGATCTCCTTCAAAAGCTGACTGTTACGATGACGTTGTCGGTATAGCGGTCGGCGGGTGGCGCCGGAGTCAAAGGGGGCACCCGACCGTAGATGGGAAGCGGCTGGTAGGCGCCGTTGGCGGTTACGGAGATCGTCGAAAGAACGTTGGTTCGCGCGGCGTCGCTGTAGATCTGGTAGGGGATCAACTGAGCGGTGTTCACCGCACCCCGCATCGCCCGGTTATCGACGTTGGCGGAGTTCTCGCCCGTGCCGAACGCGACGTCGTACGTCGTGCCTGCATTGCAGCGTATTTCGATGCCGCCGACCGTTCCGGTACCAATCTCCCGGTCGATTGCCGCGTCGATCCGGGATGTGGTTCCGAAATCCAGTTCCGCGTCACCCCCGCCGATCGTACTGCCGGGCCAGGAGATTTCACATGCTTCCTCGACGATCAGGCGAACATCGAGGGATCCGGTGTCCTGGTTCACCTGAGCATAGGCCGGTGTGGCCGACGCAAAGGCAAGAACATAGGCGATGGCTGACGATCGTCGCATGATGATCAAACTCCTTTGGCCGACGTATGAAGGGTTGAGTTTGCCAAAAGCGCGCCTAACCCGTTGAGCATGACGGAGGTCTGTCGCGGAATCTGGTTCGACTGCTGCCGTCCTGAAGTTGGCGAGGCGGAAAGTCCCTTCAAAATACTGAAGATGAGCGTCGAACCTGAGTCGTGTCCGTGACTTGATTGTTTGGTGTCTGGATTGGCATAGTCGACAGAAGCATCGGCGCCGGTGTCGATCTCTCTGGTGCTTACACTCTTTGGCAAAGCAACCAGAATATCGAGCCTGCTGCCGCGCATGACCGCTCCGTTGGGATCTTAGAACTACGGAAAAGAAAATCGCCTCGTGCGCGGTTCGGAACCATCAGGATAAGCCCAAGCTGGTCCTGAGATTTCCCCTGACTGGAGGCTGCCGCTCCGTCTTCGAAGCGGTGAGCCGGCCGCGCCAAGGCTGCCTACTCCGCAGCCATCACCGGCGCCGAAGGCATGCGCGTGCCGGGCGGGTCGGAAGGATCCGCGGCGGTTTAGACAAACGCGTGGCAGGACGGCAACTTACGTCGCCACGCGCGTTTCCTGATCATGGACGCGCGCGACACTCCTCCCGACCCGGGACCCACGCAGGGGGACGAGCGCGAGCGCCTGGCGCAGATGTTCGAACAGGCGCCCAGCATGATGGCGCTGCTGCGGGAACCGAACCACCGCATCGTCCTCGCCAACCCGGCGTTCCAGCGGCTTTTCGGCGACGCGCCGATCGTCGGACGCATCGCGGCAGAGGTCCTTCCGCAAGCCTTTTCCGCGACGGGAGTGAACCGGCTGGACGAAGCCTTTCGAACGGGCGAGCCGATCCGGATCACGGATGCGCGGCTGCCGATCCAGTCCGGCGTTCCCGGGGCGTCGGACGAGCGGATCCTGGACCTGCTGCTTCAGCCGGTCCGGGACCCCGGCGGCGACGTGATCGGCATCTTCGTGCAGGGATCCGACGTCACCGATCGGGTTCTTGCCGAGCGTCGGCTGAAGAGCAGCTTCGAGATCAAAACCGTAGGCATCATCTATTGGGGGCCGGACTTCGGGCTCACCCGGGTGAACGATGCGTTCCTGCGCATGACGGGCTTCACGCGCGAGGAAGCGCTGGGGCTGACATGGCAGGAGCTTACGCCACCGGAGTTCTGGCCCGCGTCCGAATGGGCCGTTCACCAGGTGAACACGGTCGGTGAGGCGATCCCGTACGAGAAGCAGTATTTTCGCAAGGACGGTACCCGCTGGTGGGGCTTGTTCGCGCCGCGCCGGGTCAGCGCGGAGGAGGTGGTCGAATTCGTCCTCGACGTGACCGAACGCCGGGAAGCGGAAGAAGCGGTCCGCGATCGCGAGCAGAGGCTGCGGCTGATCGTCGATTCGGCCACCGACTATGCCATCATGACGCTGAGCCCCGACCGGCGGATCACCAGCTGGTCGCCGGGAGCCGCAAAGACCTTTGGCTATGACGCCGCCGAGGTCCTCGGCGAACTGGTCGACATCCTCTTCACCCCCGAAGACCGCGAGGCAGGCATTCCTGCCCAGGAGGCGGAGACGGCAAGACGCGCCCGATCCGCTGCAAACGTTCGCTGGCACCTACGCAAGGACGGCAGCCGGGTGTTCATCAACGGCTCGTCGAACCTACTGCGGAGCGCCGCTGGCGAGGAGATCGGCTTCCTGAAGATCGGCCGGGACGAATCCGATCGTCGCATGGCCGAAGACGTGCTCCGGGAAACCGAACAGCGCTATCGGCTCGCCGCCCAGGCGACGAACGACGTCATCTGGGACTGGAACCTCCAGACCGATCACCTCCGCTGGTCCGAGGCGATGGGCACGATGTTCGCCTATGGGCCCGGCGACCTCGAAGAAACCGGGCGCTGGTGGAAGAGCAAGATCCACCCTGAGGATCGCGACCGGGTCGTCAGCAGCATCGAGCGCGCGATCGCCGGCCGGGACAAGGGCTGGGCGGCGCAATATCGGTTCGAACGCAAGGACGGCAGCCATGCCGAGGTACTCGACCGGGGCACGGTGCTTCGCGACGAGACAGGGCAGGCGCGCCGGATGGTCGGCGCCATGCACGACCTAACGCCGCACAAGCAGGCGGAAGCGGTCCTGCGCCAGCTCAACGAGACGCTGGAGCACCGGGTGCTGGAGGAAGTCGCCGCCCGCATGAAGATCGAGGATACGCTGCGCCAGAGCCAGAAGCTGGAGGCGATCGGCCAGCTCACCGGCGGGGTTGCGCACGACTTCAACAACCTCCTGACCGTGATCCGTGGCGCGGCCGAGATGCTGCGTCGTCCCACGCTCCCGGAGGAGAAGAAGGCGCGGTACATCCAGGCCATCGCCGATACCGCCGATCGCGCGGCGAAACTCACCAGCCAGCTGCTGGCATTCTCCCGGCGCCAGGCGCTCAAGCCGGAAGTGTTCAACGTCGGGCACCGCATCGAAGGCATCCGGGACATGCTCGCGACGGTGGTCGGGGCCGGGGTGACCCTCGCGGTCAACACGGATTGCGACGTCTGCTATGTCGAGGCGGATCCCAGCCAGTTCGAGACCGCGCTCGTCAACATGGCGGTGAATGCGCGCGATGCCATGAAAGACGTCGGCGAACTGAGGATCGAGATCGAGCCGACGAGCAGCATTCCTCCGGTACGGGGCCACCGTGCCAGCACCGGTGACTTCGTCGCCGTGCGGGTGTCCGACAGCGGCAGCGGCATCGACGCCGAGAAGCTGGCCCAGATCTTCGAACCGTTCTTCACGACCAAGGAGGTCGGCAAGGGCACCGGGCTGGGGCTCAGCCAGGTCTATGGTTTCGCCAAACAATCGGGAGGCGAAGTGGCGGTGGAGAGCGTGGTCGGGGAGGGAAGCACCTTCACCATGTTCCTCCCGCGCGTTCCCGCGGAGGTGGGTGAGGCAACGGTGGCCCAGTTGCGCGAAGAGGCGCAGGGGAGGGGGCACATCCTGGTCGTCGAGGACAATGAGCAGGTCGGGGCGTTCTCGACCGATCTCCTGGCCGAACTCGGTTTCACGACGACCTGGGCGCCCAATGCCGACGCCGCCCTGCGGCACTTGGCCGAAAACCCGCGGCACTATGCCGCGGTGTTCTCGGACGTGGTGATGCCGGGGATGAACGGCGTCGAACTCGGGCTGGAGATCCGACGCCGCGAGCCGGGCCTCCCCGTGATCCTGACCAGCGGGTACAGCCATGTGCTGGCACAGGAGGGGAGCCACGGCTTCGAGCTGTTGCACAAGCCCTATTCGATCGAGGATCTGACGCGGGTGTTGCGCCGCGCCATCCTGGACCGATCCACGGCGCGGGCTCGGTAAGCCGGCGCTTCGCGCGCGCCGTGCTTCAAAACCGCATCGTGACCGATCCCAGCACCGAGCGGGGAGCTCCCGGGTAGATCCACAGCGCACTGTAGCTGCTCTGCGCGTAGGTCTGGTCGAACAGGTTGTCGACTTCGATGCGCGCGGTGATCCGGTCGGTGAGCGGGTAGGCCGCGCTCGCCTTTGCCTTGAGATAGCCGTCGAGCCGCAGGTCGCCGCCGTCGAGCGCTGCCGCGCGCGGGCCGACATAGGTGCCGCCAGCGCTGAGATCGAGGTCGCGGCCCGCCACCGGCAGTGTCGCGAACAGCTGCAGCGTGCCCGAATGGCGCGGCACGTTGAGCACGTCGGCGCTGGCGAAGGCGGGGTCGCGCGCCTCCGCATCGGTGAAGGCATAGTTGCCGATCAGCCGCACGCCCGGCGCCAGGTCGATCTCGCCGTCCAGCTCAATGCCGCGCGAACGGATGCGCCCGACGGGGGCTAGGAAGTTCACGTCGACCGGATCGGTGGCCAGGATGTTGCGCTTGGACACGCTGAACCAGCTCAGGCCCGCGCGGAAGGCGGGCAGCACCAGCTTGGCGCCCACTTCATATCCTTTGCCTGTTTCGGGTGCGAAGGCGTTGCCATCGCGTCCGACGCTGGAATTGGGGCGGAAACCTTCACCCCAATTGGCGTGGAAGGCGAAGCGGGGATCGGGGCGGTAGCGGATGCCGGCGCGGAACTCGACGGGATCCCGCTTCAGCCGGCTGAGCTGTCCGGTACGCAGATTGTCGATGCGCTGATCGAGATGCTCGTAGCGGATGCCGCCGACGACGCTCAGCGTGTCCGTCGCCTCCCACATGTCCTGTGCGTAGAGCGCCACCGCCCGCCGCCGCTCGTTGGTGACGGTGAAGGGCACCAGCGGGCCGGCAGTGCCGCCGTAGACCGGATCGAACACGTTGATCGGGTAGGGATCGGCCGCGGTGGGGCGAAAACGCTCCTGATAGGTGTCGAAGTCGAGGTCGTAGAAGGTTGCGCCGACACTCGGCCGGTGGGTGCCGAACGCCTCGACGGTGCCGCGAATCTCCACGCGCGCCGACCAGTCGGTGAGGTTCCAGTCGCGCAGGCGGCGCTGGCGACGGACCGTCCCGTCCGGGAGCAGCGTCGAGGCCTCGCTCGAATAGCCGTAGATGCTGGCGTCGCGGTAGGCGCCACCGCCGACCAGAGACCAGCCGCCCCCCAGTGCCTGCTCCAGCGTCAGTTCATGCCGCCAGTTGGTGGAGGCGACGCGCCCATCGCCGGGTTCGCCCACGAAGCGATCGCGTGGCACTGCCTCGGCATCGTCGCCGATCGCCGGGATGCCGCGGTCGAACGGCGAGCGGAACTCGATATACTCGCCTTGGTAGGTGAGGGTCGTGCCCTCGGCCGGACGCCAGCTGACGGACGGTGCGAACAGCCGGCGGCGCAGGTCGACATAGTCGCGGAAGCCGTCGCTGTTCTCGATCGCGCCGACCAGCCGGATCGCGAGGCTGGGGTCGAGCAGCGATTCTACGTCGCCTTCCAGCCGATAGGTGTCGAACGATCCGGCGCTGGCGGTGAAGCTGCCGCCAGTGCGGAACTGCGGTTTCTTGGTCACGACGTTGACCACGCCGGCGGGATCGACCGAGCCGAACACGGCGCCGACCGGTCCCTTCAGCACCTCGATGCGCTCGACGTTGGCGGGATCGCGCGGCGGGCCGAAGCCGCGGTTGGCGAGGAAGCCGTCGACGAAATATTCCGCGCCGGTGTCCGGCGTGCCGAGGAAGCCGCGGATCGCGTAATTGTCGCGCAGGCCGCCCAGGTTGTTCTGCTGCGAGATGCCGCTGACGAGTTCGAGGGCGTCGGCCAGCCGGCGCACGCCATAGTCGTCCAGGATCGCGCGATCGAGTGCGATGCTCGCCTGCGACATGCGCTCCGTCACCACATCGGAGCCGTTGACCCGATCGATCCGGCGGCGGCCGAGCACGACGATGTCGTCGACGCTGCTGTGTTCGTGCTCGCGCGCTTCCGCCGGTTCTTCGGCGGGCAGCTCCTGCGCGGCAGCCGGCACAAACGTGGCGGACAACGCCATCGCCGATGCCGAGCCGCAGAAGGCGCCCAACCGCTTCACCGTCCGAAAGATGCGCATGCTATCCCCAATGTTGCTGATGCCGCCCGCCGCAGCGGGTTGCGTAATGTTACACCGTCTCATAGAGGCGGGATGCTGCAACGCAAGATCGAAAAGGCGAGGCCGAGAGTTGACCGACACGACCCCTGCATCCGACATGGCGATCACGCTTCGTGGCGTGCGCCACAGCTATGGCGACCGGCTGGTGCTGCGTGACCTGGACCTCATGGTCGCGCGCGGCGAGATCTACGCGCTGCTGGGCGGCAATGGTGCGGGCAAGTCGACCACGCTCAATGCGCTGTTGGGCTTTCTCGCGCCCTCGGCGGGGACGGTGCGGATCTGCGGCGTCGATCCGGTGGCGCAGCCGGCCGAGGCACGGGCGTTGCTAGCCTATGTGCCCGAGAGCGTCGCGCTCTACGAGCATCTGACCGCGCGCGAGAACGTCGACTATTTCCTTGCGCTGGCCGATGCGGAGCGGGGTCGCGAGGCGGTGATCGATCCCGCGCTGGATGCCGTCGGGCTGCCGCGCCACGCCTGGGACAAGCGCGTCAGCGGTTTTTCGAAAGGCATGCGGCAGAAGGTGGCGATCGCGCTGGCGCTCGCGCGTCATGTGCCGGTGCTGCTGCTCGACGAGCCGACCTCGGGGCTCGACCCGCAGGCGACGCTGGAGTTCAACCGGCTGCTCGCCACCGCGCGGGCGCGGGACGTCGCGATCCTGATGGTGACGCACGATCTGCTGAGCGCGGTCGACATCGCCGACCGCATCGGCTTCCTGAGCAACGGCCGGATCGAGGAGGAGCGGGTCGCCGCCGCTGGTGAGACCCGCTTCGATCTCAACGCGCTGCACGCCCGCTACGCGCATCCGCAGGTGCCGGCATGAGTGCGACGCTGCGGATCGCGCGCGAAGAGTGGCGCGCGCTGCTGCGCAACCGCGCCGGCGTGATCGCGACCGCGCTGCTGGTCGCCCTCGTGCTGGTGGCGAGCGTCGTCAGCCTGGAGCGTCGCGCGCGGATGGCGGCCGATCGGACG
This sequence comes from Sphingomonas sp. ACRSK, assembly GCF_022346685.1. Taxonomy (NCBI): domain Bacteria; kingdom Pseudomonadati; phylum Pseudomonadota; class Alphaproteobacteria; order Sphingomonadales; family Sphingomonadaceae; genus Sphingomonas; species Sphingomonas sp. ACRSK. Next base: position 22,355 of record NZ_JAKRNR010000010.1, read on the forward strand.
CGCTACCAGGCGAGCGCCGATGCGGAGTTCGACCGCCAGCCGGACCGCCATCCGCACCGCATGGTGCATTACGGGCAATTCGTGTTCCGCCCGATCGCCCCGCTCGCCTTCTTCGACGCCGGCGTCGACAGCTATACCGGCAACACGCTCTTCTTGGAGGGGCATCGCCAGAACAGCGCCAATTTCGCGGAGGCGCGCCAATCGTCGCTGCTGCTGCGCTTCGGGCAGCTCACCCCGGCGTTCGTGCTCCAGACGCTGGCACCGCTGCTGCTGATCTTTCTCGCCTTCACCAGCGTCGCGCGCGAGCGCGAGCGCGGCACGCTGCGGCTGCTGCTGGCGCAGGGGACCGACGGGCGCACCCTGCTTGCGGGCAAGCTGCTCGGCCATGCCGCGGTGGCGCTGGCAGTGGGCGCGCCGGCGTTTGCGGTGCTGATCGGCTTTGCGCTCACCGGCTCGGCAGGCTGGGGCACGACCCTGCTGCTGGTGCTGGGCTATGCCAGCTGGCTGTTGCTGTGGGCGCTGCTCGCGGTAGTGGTTTCCGCATTGGCGTCGCGATCGCGCGATGCGCTGGCCGTGCTGATCGGGCTGTGGATGGTGGGCGTGATCCTGTTGCCGCGGGCCTTGCCCGAGGTGGCGGCGGGCCGCGCCACGCTGCCGACGCGGATCGAGACCGAAGTGGCGCTGCACCGCGACCTCGCCGAGATCGGCGACAGCCACGACCCCGACGATCCCTATTTCGCCGAGTTCAAGGCGCGCACGCTCGCACGCTACGGCGTGTCGCGGGTCGAGGACCTGCCCGTGCAATACGCCGGGCTGGTGGGGATGGAGGGCGAGCGGCTGAGCACCGCCCTCTACGCGCGCGCCGCAGCCGACACCGCCGCGCGCGAGGCGACGCAGAACCGCTTCGTCCACGCCTTTGCCGCCGTCAGCCCGCTGATCGCGATCCGGCAGCTGTCGATGGCACTGACGGCCAGCGACCTCGCCGCGCATCTCGATTTCCTCGAGCAGGCGGAGGGGTTTCGCTATCGCTTCGTCCAGACGCTCAACCGGATGCAGGCGGAGCTGATCCCGCACATCGGCGGCGAAGACCCGCGCGTCTCGGCCGAGAACTGGAAGCGCGTGCCGCGCTTCGCTTACCAACCCTATGAACCGCTCACCGCCGAGCGTGGCACCATCGGCTGGAGCCTGGCGGTGCTGTTCGGCTGGCTGGCAGGGCTGGGGCTGCTCGCCGCCTTTGCCGCGCGCCGCATCGGGGGGATCGCACGATGAGCCGCCTTCACGCTGAACTCCGCCTGATCCTGCGCTCGCGACTGGGCGTGGTCTCGCTGGCGTTGCTGGCGCTGCTCGCCGCGCTCGCCGTCTGGTCCGGCATCGCGCAGGTGGCGCGGCAGGAAGCGACGATCGCCCGTGTTGCCGCCGAGCAGCAGCGCGATTTCGCCGCGGTCGCCGCCACCCACGGCAAGCCCGATGGGGACGCGGGCTACGCCGCCTATTACAGCTTCCTCCTCACCCACGACGCGCCGCCGCCGCTCGCCTTCGCCGCGATCGGCCAGCGCGACATCCAGCCGTTCGTGCTGCGGGTCCGCGCGCTCGGGCTGCAGCAGCAGCTCTATGATGCGGAGGCGGTGAATGCGGAGTTGGCGCTGCCGGGCGTGTTCGATTGGGCATTCGTGCTGGTCTATCTCGCGCCGCTGATCGTGATCGCGCTGACCCACGACCTCGTCACCGGCGAGCGGGAGGGCGGGCGGTTGCGACTGCTGCTGTCGATGCCTGGCCGCGGGCTGTGGCGGCGGCGCGTGGGCCTGCGCTACGCACTGGTGCTCGCCGCGGTTGCGCTGCCGTTCGTCGTCGGCGCGGCGCTCACCGCGGCACCGGTTGGGCCCGCGGCGGCGATGTTGCTGGTCGCGGCGCTCTATCTCGCCTTCTGGTTCGGCGTCGCGCTGCTGGTCGGCAGCCTCGTGCGCGCCTCCGCCACCGCAGCGGCATCGCTGATCGGCTGCTGGATCCTGCTGACCCTGGTCCTGCCAACGCTCGCCAATGCGGTGATCGCGCGGGCGATCCCGACCGCCAAGGGCATCGACCTGACGCTGGCGCAACGCGAGATCGTTCATCACGGCTGGGATGTGCCCAAGGCAGAGACGTTCGAGCGCTTCTTCGCGCGCCACCCCGAATGGCGCGGCCGCGAGGGGTTCGAAGGCCGCTTCCACTGGAAATGGTACTTCGCCATGCACCAGGTCGGCGACGAGGCGGTGGCCGGGGACGTTGCCGCCTACCGCGCCAGCCTCATCGCGCGCGAGCGCTGGAGCGCGCGCGCCGGCTATCTGCTGCCCGGGGTCGCCGCCCAGGGGGTGCTGCATCGGATCGCCGACACCGACCAATTCGGCCAGTTCGCGTACCAGGACAGCATCGCCGCCTTTCACCGGGAGCTGCGGCAGTTCTTCTATCCGTACCTGTTCGCCGACCGGCCGTTCACGCGCGCCGACTTCGACTGGATGCCGGCCTATGTGCCGCGTGCCCCTTCGGGCTCGATCCCGATCGCACCGCTGCTGGCGCTGCTCGCCGCGGCCGGGTTGCTGCTTGGCATCGGTGGCCGCCGGATTGCACAGATCAGCGGCGCCAGCCGCGCCTGAAAGGACCTTTCGTGACACTTCGTATCGCCGCCGGCCTGCTGGCCACCCTTGCCGCACCTTCCGTCCTGGCCCAGGAGCGCGCGCCCTTACCACCGGCGCTCGCCTGGTCGGGGCCAAGCGAGCGTTGGATCGCCAAGCCAGGCGACCCGTGGATCACCCCGGCCGAACGTGCCGGCTTTGCCGAGACGCCGAGCTATGCCGAAACCCGCGCCTGGCTGGACCGGCTGGTCGCCGCCTCGCCGCTGCTGACGCTGGAGAGCTTCGGCACCACGCCGGAGGGGCGCGACCTCTACTACGTCCGCGCCAGCAAGGGGGGAGGAAACAAACCGGTGGTGCTGATCCAGGCCGGCATCCACTCGGGCGAGATCGACGGCAAGGACGCCGGGTTGATGCTGCTGCGGGACATCGGCCTGCGCGGGAAGGCGGATCTGCTCGACGCGGTCGACCTGGTGTTCGTGCCGATCTACAACGCCGACGGGCACGAGCAGACCAGCCCCTATAATCGCCCTAACCAGCGCGGGCCGAACAATCCGGGGCTCCGGTCGACCGTGCAGAACATCAATCTCAACCGCGACTATGCCAAGGCCGACGCGCCGGAAACGCAGGCGATGCTGCGGTTGTTGAACCGGCTCGACCCGATCCTGTACATCGACATGCACGTGTCGGACGGCTTCGATCACGGCTATGACGTGACCTACACCTTCGCGGGCTGGGGACGGCACGTCCAGTCGCAGGCGATCACCCGCTGGCTGAACGGATCCTTCACGCAAGGCGTCGATGCGTTCGTGAAGCGCATGGGGCACAAGCCGCATTTCTATCCCAGCGCGATCGACGAGCGGGACCTGAGCAAGGGCCTGCGCGTCGCCGCCGAGGGACCGCGCTACTCGACCGGCTACGGCGACTTCGCCCGCATCCCGACGGTGCTGGTCGAGATGCACTGCCTCAAGCCCTATCGCCAGCGCGTGCTCGGCGCCTATGCGCTGATGGAGGGAGCGCTGCGTCATGCGGGCCGCGACGCCGCCGCGCTACGCGCCGCGATCGATGCCGACCGCGCCGCCCGTCCGAAGACGCTCGCGGTGCGCTGGGAGCGCGACGAGACTCCCCAGGCATGGGTGAAGTTCACCGGCATGGCGCTGGAACGCTATCGCTCGCCCGCCTCGGGCGAGGAGGAGGTGCGCTATGTCGCACGCACCCAGCCGCTCACGCTCCCGATCATCGGCCAGAAGCCGGTGGCGAGCGTCACCCTGCCGCAGGCGTGGTGGGTGCCGGCAAGCGCCAGCGCGGTGATCGCCCGGCTCGACCTCCACGGCATCCGCTACGACCGCATCGACGCACCGCGCACGCTCGACCTCGACATGGTGCGGCTGGCCGAGCCGAAGCTTGGGCCGGCGAGCGAGCAGCGGGTGATGGTCGCCGGCAGCTTCACGCACGAGCGGCGGCGCGAAACGCTGGCTGCCGGATCGGTCCGCGTGCCCTATGACCAGCCCAAGGGGTTGCTCGCGGCCGCGCTGCTGGAGGCGGAGGCGCCAGACTCGTTCCTCGCCTGGGGGTTCTTCCCCGGCATGCTCCAGAAATCGGGCGGCATGGAGCGCTATGCCAGCGCGCCGATGGCGGAGGCGATGCTGGCGCGCGACCCCGCACTGCGCACTGCGTTCGAGACCCGGCTGGCGGCCGATCCGGACTTCGCCGCGGACGGCGCCGCGCGGCTGGCCTGGTTCATCGAGCGGTCGCCCTACCGCGACGACCGCTACCTCCTCTATCCGATCGGACGGGAACTCCGCCCACTGCCCTAGCCACAAGACTGGGAGGGGCGGGCGAGCACGGCGAGCCGAGGCTCGCCGTGCATCGCGTCAGAAGCCCATCAGGCTTCCTGGATCGCCGAGAGGCGCCACTGGCCTTCGGCCCCGCGCTTGAAGGTCCACAGCTCGACCGCCTGGCTCGGCCGCTCCGGATCCCCCTCCACGACGGCGCCGCTGCTCCGGTCGAGCATCACGTCGATGCTCTCATACCGCATCGCAATGGTGGCGTAGTCGGCGTCCTCCTCGCGCCAGGCCTCCGACACCTCCGCGTCGATCAGTGCGGTCCCGGAGACGCTGTTGCGCCGGCCGGCGGTGGCGTTCTGGCTGAGTTCCTCGGCGAAATAGGACATCACCTCCGGCGTCGTGCGCGCACGCAGGCTCGCGAAATCCTCCTTGGAGAAGGCGTCCTGCACCTCGATCAGCAGCCGTTCGAAGTCGCGCCGGTCCGCGTCGACGATGTCGATGTCCTGACTGCGCGGTGCCACGGCGGCGCTGCGGAAGCCCTGGGAGAACGGCTGCTGCGGCGCCGGCTGCGGCTGGAAGCCGGCAAACGGGGACGCCATCGCGCCGCCATGCGCCCCGGCAAGCGCGGGCTTGCGACGGAACATGCGGAAGAGGAACCAGACGAGGCCGCCGATCAGGGCGACCTGGAGCAGCGCCATGAGCATCCCTGCGCCGGCAAGCGAACCCAGGCCGCCGCCGAGCAGCGCCCCGATCAGTCCGCCCGCGATGAGGCCGCCAAGCAGGCCTCTTCCCATGCCGCCGCGCCTGGCAGGAGCGGCCCTGCCAGCCTGCGTCGCCGGGCTCGAAGCAGCCGGCTTCTCCGTCATCGAACGCTGCACGGGAGCCGTGGACTTGGGAGCCACCGTGGTGGTGGCCGGTGCATCATAGGTGCGCGCGCCGCGGCTGCCGAAGCTTCCTCTCCGGCGCGCGTCCGCATCATCGGGAACGACAAGCATCGCTGCCACGGCGAGACCGGCCGCGATGGCGCCCAGGTTGCCGATCTTGAAGGAATTCATTGCTTTTCCTCGCATTGGGATTGGGTCGATTGCGCGATGGGGCTGCTGGCTCAAGCCGCGCCATTCCTGGCTGACGACGCGCCGCTGCGCCGGGTGCCCAGCGAAGCGGCACGCGGCGCATGGGGCAGGTCCTTCCAATCAGCGGCAGTCATCGCGAACTCCATGTTCGGGACTGGCCGGGGAATTGTGAAATCAGCCAGGCCCCTCATGCTCTGCGGTCCGACATCACACCACGTCGTGGGGTGTCAGAGGGGCCCGGCCCGCTCCCGCAAGCTAGGCGAGGGCGGCCGGCGCTTCAAGTGCGTCCAGCTCCAACCGGCGCCGGTGGCGACCGGAAACGGATGGCGAGCGGTCCAGGAACGGCTAGGGTGATCGACAAACAAGCAGAGAGGACTGCCATGAGCGGATCATCGAACCCCGAAACCGAAGCCGAAATCACCGGGGCCACGACCCGCCGCCGGCCACGGCCGGAGATACTGGAGGTGGGCGGCCGCCGCCTTTCCCCCTCCACGCTGATGATGGGTCACGCCTATGATCCGGCGCTGTCCGAAGGCTCGCTGAAGCCGCCGATCTTCCTGACCTCGACCTTCGTGTTCGAGAATGCCGCCGCCGGCAAGCGCCACTTCGAAGGGGTGACCGGTAAGCGGCCGGGCGGGGTCGACGGCCTCGTCTACTCGCGCTTCAACGGGCCGAACCAGGAGATCCTCGAGGATCGGCTGGGCATCTGGGAAGATGCGGAGGACGCGCTGGTCTTTTCCTCCGGCATGTCGGCGATCGCGACGCTGATGCTGGCGCTGGTGAAGCCCGGCGACGTGATCGTGCATTCCGCCCCGCTCTATGCCGCGACCGAAACCCTGATCGGCCGCATTCTCGGCCGCTTCGGCGTGACCTTCCTCGATTTTCCGGCGGGCGCCACCGAGGAAGAGATCGCAGCGGTGATTGAGCGGGCGAAGGCGCAGGGCAACGTCTCGCTGATCTATCTCGAGAGTCCCGCCAACCCCACCAACGCACTGGTCGACATCGAGGCGGTGGCGCGCGTGCGCGACCGCCTGCTCGGCGACACCGTGCCGCCGATCGCGATCGACAACACCTTTCTCGGTCCGCTCTGGCAGCAGCCGCTGCGGCATGGCGCGGACCTGGTGGTCTACAGCCTGACCAAATATGCGGGCGGCCATTCGGACCTGGTCGCGGGCGGCATTTCGGGCGCCAAGAAGTGGATCGACCCGGTCCGCATGATGCGCAACACCATCGGCACGATCTGCGATCCGAACACGGCCTGGATGCTGCTGCGCAGCCTGGAGACGCTGGAGTTGCGGATGAGCCGTGCCGGCGAGAATGCGGCCAAGGTCTGCGCGTTTCTGCGCGATCATCCCAAGGTGGAGAGCGTGGGCTACCTGGGGTTCCTAAAGGAAGGGAGCCGCCAGGCGGATATCTACCAGCGGCATTGCAGCGGGGCGGGATCGACCTTCTCGCTGTACCTGAAGGGCGGGGAGCGCGAGAGCTTCGCCTTCCTCGACAACCTCAAGATCGCGAAGCTCGCGGTGAGCCTGGGCGGTACGGAGACGCTCGCTTCCTGTCCGGCGGCGATGACGCATCTGTCGGTTCCGGACCAGCGCAAGCAGGACCTGGGCATCACGGACAACCTCGTGCGCATCTCCATCGGCGTCGAGAATGCCGAGGACCTCATCGCCGACTTCGACCAGGCCCTGAAGGCGGTGTGACGGCCACGCGTCCCGCCCCATGCACGTGGGGCGGGATGATTAAACCAACGCGCTTTCTCCAGCGCCGCCGACCCGGCGTCGTTGGAGGATCCCGCGGCCAGCCCGCGTGCTACTTCCGCCGCAGCGAACGCGGGTTCAGGCGCTGCGCCCGAGCGCCGCATCTTCCCGCGGCTCGGTACGCGGAAGCAGGGAGAGCTGTGAAAGAAGGAACGGCAGATCGCCGGTGATCAGCGTATCGTGCGGAAGCGCGAAGGCGTCCTGCAGCAGAGTGCCCAGCACCGGCGCCCCTTTCCCGGCGGCGGGGGCCTTGGGCGCGTGGGACGGTTCGGTCTCGTGCATCATTCTCTCCTGAGCGGACGCTAGCTCGAACGTCGGCGGCCGCAACGCCTTATGTCGTGCGCCGCTTCCAATCGGCGCTCGTACGCCTCGCTTGGGCTTTCCGTCACCGTCAGCGCCGGTAACCCGGCGTTTCGGGCAGGGGCTGCAACGCCCGGGGGTGGCACCAACACCCTTCAGGTACGTTCAGTGGCTTCCCGTTCCGTTGCGTTCCGCTACACGCCAGAGAGGGCGCCCGGTTGATGAGGAAGGGTGGAGCGGTGCTGCGGCGCCGTCGAAGAAGAAGGTGGGCGATCAAGGGCTGATGACTGGCACGAACGAAGAACTGCAGAGCCGTCTGGAAGCGCTGGAAGCCGAAGCCACGCACCTGCGAGCACAACTCGGCCGCGCGCGTACGATCCTCGACAGCAGCGCCGACTTCGCCGTGGTCGCAGGGCGGGAGAAAGCGGACGTCGCCGCAGCACTGGAGGCCAGCGAACTCCAGTTCCGCACCTTCGCTCAAGCCATGCCCAACCAGATCTGGGCTGCGCGGCCGGACGGCGCGATCTATTGGTTCAACGACCAGGTCTACGCCTATTCGGGCTGGTCCGCGGACGAACTCCTCGGCGCGGATGGCTGGCAGCGCTTCGTCCACCCGGAGGATGTTCCCCCGACCGTCGAAGCCTGGCGCCAGGCGCGCGCGCGCGGTGATGTGTACGAGCACGAATATCGCCTGCGAAATCGCGAGGGGGAGTACCGCTGGTTCCTGACCCGCGGCGAGCCGGTCCGCGACGAAGAGGGCAACGTCACCGGCTGGGTCGGCACCAACACCGACATCGAGGATCAGAAGCAGAGCGAGGCCACCAGCGTCGCCGATCGCGATCGGCTGTGGTCGATGTCGCAGGAGCTGATGCTGGTCTGCACCTTCGAAGGGGTGATCACCGCGGTGAACCCCTCGGCAAAGCGTCTGCTGGGGTGGGATGAGGCCGAGATGGTCGGCGCGCGTCTCGCAGACTTCCTCCACCCCGACGATCTCGTCGCGACCGCCGCAGAGGTCGAGAAGCTCGGCGACGGCGTCACCACGCTGGCGTTCGAGAACCGCTATCGCACCCGGTCGGGCGACTATCGCCTGCTTGCCTGGACTGCGGTTCCGGAAGCCGGGCGCATCCATGCGGTCGCGCGGGACATCACCAACGAGCGGCAGTTGGCCCTGGAGCGCGAGCGCATCTGGAAGCTGTCGCCCGTGTTGAAGGTGGTGACCAACTCCGAAGGCTTTATCACCGACGTCAACCCGTCGTGGACGACGCTGCTGGGGTGGAGCCGGGAGGAATCGGTGGGCCAGCGCAGCACGGAGTTCGTGCTGGAGGAAGAGGCCAGCTGGCAGGCGCGGGTGGAGACGCTGGCATCCGGCAAGCCGCTGCGGAACTACCGCATGTCCCTGCGGACGAAGCATGGCGAAAGCCGGCTGGTGGAATGGACCACCGTCCCGGAGAACGGCATGTTCTATGGCTTCGGCCGCGACATCACCGCAGAGGCGGCAGCGGCCGTCGCGCTGGAGCAAGCCGAGGCGGCGCTGCGCCAGTCGCAGAAGATGGAGGCGGTCGGCCAGCTGACCGGCGGCATCGCGCACGATTTCAACAATCTGCTGACCGGCATCACCGGCAGCCTGGAGATATTGGAGGTGCGGATCGCACAAGGGCGGTTCGGCGAGGTGGAGCGCTATGTGGCTGCCGCGCGCGGCGCCGCCAAGCGTGCGGCCTCCCTGACCCACCGGCTGCTCGCCTTCTCCCGGCGCCAGACGCTCGATCCGAAGCCCACGGCCGTGAACCGGCTGATCGACGGCATGGAAGAGCTGATCCGTCGCACCGTGGGACCGGAAATCGAGGTGGAGGTGGTCGGTGCCGCCGGCCTTTGGGCGACGCTGGTCGATCCCAACCAGCTCGAGAACGCGCTGCTGAACCTCTGCATCAACGCGCGCGACGCGATGCCGGAGGGCGGGCGCCTGACGATCGAGACGTGCAACCGCTGGATCGATCGCCGTGCGGCACGGGAACGAGACCTGGAGCCTGGGCAATATGTCTCGCTGTGCGTGTCCGATACGGGTGTCGGCATGTCCCGGGAGGTGATCGACAAGGCGTTCGATCCCTTCTTCACGACGAAGCCGATCGGAGCGGGTACGGGGCTCGGCCTTTCGATGGTCTACGGCTTTGCGCGGCAGTCCGGCGGCCTCGCGCGCATCTATTCCGAAGTCGGCGAAGGCTCGATGGTCTGCCTCTACCTGCCGCGGCACCATGGCGAGGCGGAACCGGAGCCTGAGCTCGGCACGCTTGCCGATGCGGAGCAGGCCGGTCAGGGCGAGACGGTGCTGGTGGTGGACGACGAACCGACCGTCCGGATGCTGGTGATCGAGGTGCTCGACGAACTCGGTTATTCGGCACTGGAGGCAGGCGACGGGGCAGCCGGGCTCAAGATCCTTCAGTCGGATGCGCGGATCGACCTGCTGGTGACCGACATCGGCCTGCCGGGCGGCATGAACGGGCGCCAGATGGTGGATGCCGCGCGCCAGAGCCGGGCGGATCTCGAGGTGCTCTTCATCACGGGCTATGCCGAAAACGCGCTGATCGGGAACGGCCAGCTGGAACCGGGCATGCACGTCATGACCAAGCCCTTCGCCATGGAGACGCTTGCCTCCCGCATCCGGGAACTCATCGCCAGGGGCGTGGAGCGGCGTCTGCAAGCCTAGGCGATGCGGGCAGGCACCGAGGGCCAGTAGCGGCGCTGCCCGTCGTGCTCGGCGGTGGTGAGGCCTTGCCTCGCCGAAGCGCGGACCGGGCTGCGTCAGCGTGCGTGCAGCGCCGCCAATGCGATGCCGGCGAGGTTCTGGCTCCGCTTGACGTACCGGATGCGGGTCCGGCCCTCCGGCCTCGGTATCTGCTGGAAGCGCTCGAAGTGTTGCAGGCAGGAAGGCGGGCATCGCACCAGGCCGTTCGCCTGCGCGATCACCGCTGCCGCGTCCCCCAGCAGAACGGCGTCCTTCACACCGAGCGCATGGGCGCGGTGCATCGCCTCGATCAGCGCGAGCCACTCGGCATCCATGCTGGTGCCGGGGCCGAGCCCGCGCTGGACATGGCTCCGTCCGCCCACGACGACCGCCAGCTCCATGCCGATCGGCAAAGGCCGGCAGCCGCCGTCGAAGAACAGCTTCACGCCTCGCGCCATTCGCCCGGCGAAAGATCGCCGAGCGTCCAATCGCCGATCCGCCAGCGGACCAGCCGCAAGGTCGGGTGGCCGACCGCCGCGGTCATCCGGCGTACCTGCCGGTTGCGGCCCTCTCGGATCGTGAGCTTCAGCCAGCAGTCGGGGATGCTTGCGCGAACGCGGATCGGCGGGTCCCGCGGCCAAAGCGCCGGATCCTCGATCCACTCCACCTCCGCGGGCCGCGTCGGCCCATCGTTCAACAGCACCCCGGTTCGCAGCCGATCGAGCGTTCGCTCCTCGGGAGTCCCCTCTACCTGGACGAGATAGGTCTTCGGCAGCTTGAAGCGCGGGTCGGCGATGCGTGCCTGCAGCCGCCCGTCGTCCGTCAGGAGCAAGAGTCCCTCGCTGTCCCGGTCGAGCCGCCCGGCCGGGTAGACGCCGGGGATCTTCACGAAGTCCGACAGCGTGGCACGGGTCCTCGGGCTGCCGCGGTCGGTGAACTGGCTCAGCACCCCATAGGGCTTGTTGAAGAGGACCAGCGTCATTGCGCGCCGAGGCTCTGCGCCACGGCTTCGGCGACCTTGATGCCGTCCACGGCCGCGGACAGGATCCCACCGGCATAGCCCGCGCCCTCGCCGGCCGGGAACAGGCCCGCGGTGTTGAGGCTCTGGAAATCGTCGCCGCGCGTGAAGCGCACGGGCGAGGAGGTGCGCGTCTCGACGCCGGTCATCACCACGTCGGGATGGTCATAGCCCTGGATCTGGCGCCCGAAGACCGGCAGCGCCTCGCGCATCGCCGCGATCACGAAGTCGGGAAGGCATTCGGCGAGGTCGGTGGGGTGCACGCCGGGGCGGTACGACGGAACCACTGAGCCGAGCGAGGTGGAGGGGCGGCCCGCCAGAAAATCCCCGAGCCGCTGGGCGGGGGCCTTGTAGTTGGAGCCGCCGGCGACGAAAGCGCGCTCTTCCCAATGGCGCTGGAGGGCGATGCCCGCGAGCGGGTCGCCCGGATAGTCGCGGGCAGGATCGATCGCCACGACGAAGCCGGAGTTGGCGTTGCGCTCGTTGCGCGAATATTGACTCATGCCGTTGGTGGCGACCCGGCCTTCTTCCGACGTCGCGGCGACCACCGTGCCGCCGGGACACATGCAGAAGCTGTAGACCGTCCGCCCATTCGAGCAGTGGTGCGAGATGTGGTACTCTGCCGCACCCAGGATGCGGTTGCCGGCGTCCTGCCCGAAGCGGGCGCGGTCGATCCAGGATTGCGGATGCTCGATGCGGACGCCGATCGAGAACGGCTTGGCCTCCGCATAGACCCCAGCCTCGTGAAGCATCGCAAAGGTGTCGCGGGCACTGTGCCCGATGGCCAGGACGACCCGCTCGGCCGGCAGATATTCGCCGCCGTTCAGGTGCAGTCCGCGCAGGCGCCGTTCGCCCGAGCCGTCGGTCGCGATGTCCAATCCGTCGACCCGGGTGGAAAAGCGGTACTCACCGCCCAGCGCCTCGATCGTCTCGCGCATGCTCTCCACCATCGTCACGAGGCGGAAGGTGCCGATATGCGGATGCGCTTCCGTCAGGATCTCCGGGGGGGCACCCGCCTTGACGAACTCGGTCAGGACCTTGCGGTTGAGATGGCGCGGGTCCTTGATGCGGCTGTAGAGCTTGCCGTCCGAGAAGGTGCCGGCGCCGCCCTCGCCATATTGCACGTTGGACTCCGGGTTGAGCACGCTGCGGCGCCACAGCCCCCAGGTGTCCTTGGTACGTTCGCGCACCACCTTGCCGCGCTCCAGCACGATCGGGCGGAAGCCCATCTGCGCGAGGATCAGGGCGGCGAAGAGCCCGCACGGGCCGGCGCCGATGACGACGGGACGCGGGGCGTCGGCCGGCGCCGTGCCGATCGGGCGATAGCGCGTGTCGGGCGTCGGCTGCACATGCGGGTCGCGCCGGAACTTTGCGAGGACGGTGGATTCGTTCTTCAGCGAAACGTCGACCGAGTAGACGAGCTGGATGTCGGTCCGGTCGCGCGCATCATGGCCGCGCCGCGCGACCGAAAAGCGGACGAGCTCGCGAGGGGTGATGCGCAGCCGCTTGGTAATCGCTGCCGACAGCGCCTCGTCGGCATGGTGGAGCGGCAATTTCAACTCGGTGATGCGGATCATGGCCGCGCCTTACATCGAGATCCGCGCGCTTGCTAACCTTGCTCGTTCGCCGGAGCCTTCGGGGCTTCCGGCTTGAAGTTCCAGCCGCCGATCTGCGCGTACAGCGCATCGCGCAGTTCCCGCACCCGGGCGTTGAGCGCCTTGAGTTCCTCCGCCGGCTGGCCGGAGGACGACAGCAACGCCTCGGCGAGGCAGCCGGTCTTGGTACGAAGCTCGCGGCCGTCCGGGGTCAGCGCGACCAGTACCTGTCGTTCGTCCTCGGGATTGCGGGTGCGCTGCACCAGGCCGGCGGCCTCCAGGCGCTTGAGGAGCGGGGTCAGCGTACTCGATTCCAGCGCCAGTCGCTCCGCGATCCGGCCGACCGTCTGGCCGTCCTCCCGCCACAGGATGTTGAGCACCAGATACTGCGGATAGGTGAGCCCAAGCTGGTCCAGCAACGGCTTGTACACGCGCTGGATCGCCATGCTCGCGGAGTAGAGGCCGTAGCAGAGCTGGTCATCCAGCGGCAGCAGCGTCCCTGCGACGTCCGTCATTCCTCACTCCTGGTGCAACCGCGCCGCGGCACACCGCACATATCGCGATAATCTTTCGACGAACAAGCCCGTGCGCGAGGAGGACGGAAGGCGCAAAAGGACGAGGCTCCCCGGAGCGCTGCTCCGGGGAGCCTTTTGGGATCAGCCGCGGAAGAAGGCGAGCAGATCGGGATTGATGACCTCCGGGTGGGTCTGCGCCATGCCGTGGGGCAGGCCGTCATAGGCCTTGAACGTGGCGTTCCTCAGCAGGCCCGCCGCCTTGGGGCCATGATTGGCGAAGGGGACGACCTGATCGTCGGTGCCGTGCATCACCAGCACCGGAACGTCGATCGCCTTCAGGTCCTCGGTGAAGTCCGTCTCGGAGAATGCCTTGATGCAGTCGTACTGCGCCTTGGCGCCGCCGGCGAGGCCTTGGCGTGACCAGTTGTCGATCAGGCCCTGGCTGACCTTCGCGCCCTCGCGATTGAAGCCGTAGAAGGGCCCGGACGCGACCTCGCGGTAGAATTCGGGGCGGTTGGCGACGAGCGCGGCACGGAAGCTGTCGAACAGCTCGATCGGCACGCCGTCGGGATTGGTGTCGGACTTGACCATGACCGGCGGCACGGCACCGATCAGCACGGCCTTGGCGACGCGTCCCGGCTCGGCGCGGGCGACATAGTGCGCCACTTCGCCGCCACCGGTGGAGTGGCCGACGTGGATCGCGTCCTTCAGATCCAGTGCCGTCACCAGTTCCGCCACGTCGGCGGCATAGGTGTCCATCTCGTTTCCGGTATCCGTCTGCGTCGAGCGACCATGGCCGCGGCGGTCGTGGGCGATCACGCGATAGCCCTCGCCCAGGAAGAACAGCATCTGATTGTCCCAATCGTCCGCCGACAGCGGCCAACCATGATGGAACACGACGGGCTGGGCATCCTTGCTGCCCAGATCCTTGTAGAAGATTTCCGTGCCGTCCTTCGTGGTGATCGTCGCCATCGCTTGTCTCCTCGGTGAAGGCGGCAGGAGCGCCGCTGTCGAAGATGATGTACAAGGACCAGGGTGGCGGCACGCGTGGGGGAAGTGACACAGTGCAGGGCGAAACTGACAGGGTGCACATCGTCGCGGAGATCGGGCTGGTGCTCTATCCCGATTGCCAGCTGTCCGCGATCTATGGCCTGACCGACCTGTTCCGTATCGCGAGCGATATCGCGGCAAGCTCGGGCGCCTCGATCCCGCCGGCGATCCGCGTCAGCCACTGGCGACAGGAAGGCGACGCGATCGTCTGCACCCATGACAGCGCACCCCGGCCACGGCACGCGCTCAGCCACGTCATCACGCCCCCTAGTATCGTCCTGCCCGATCGGATGCAGCCGATGCCGCACCTTGCGGACTGGATGGCCACGCTGCACCGCGGTGGCGCTACCCTGTGTTCGGTGTGCGCGGGGGCGTTCGTGCTGGCGGAGACGGGCCTGCTGCAAGGGCGGGAGGCGACCACCCATTGGGCGTTTGCCGAAACGCTCGCGTCGCGTTTTCCCGCGGTCCGCGTCGATGTGGATCGCATGCTGATCGACGACGGCGACATCATCACCGCCGGGGGCATCCTCGCCTGGACGGATCTTGGCCTCACGCTGGTCGAGCGCCTGCTGGGGCCCAGCGTCATGCTCGACACCGCGCGCTTCCTGCTGGTCGATCCGCCGGGTCGTGCGCAGCGCCCCTATGGCCAGTTCGTCCCGCGGCTCGATCATGGGGATGCGGCGATCCTGGCCGTGCAGCATTGGCTGCAGGCGACGGGGGCGAAGGAGCATGGCGTGCCAATGCTCGCCGCCAGGGCAAGGCTTGAGGAGCGTACATTTCTCCGGCGCTTCAAGAACGCAACGGGCTTGCGCCCGACCGAATATGCCCAGCAGATCCGCGTGGCCAAGGCGCGCGAGGCGCTCGAACGGACGCGCAAGCCCGTGGAGCAGATCGCCTGGCAGGTCGGCTATGGCGACCCTTCGACCTTCCGCAAGCTGTTCCAGCGCGTGACGGGCCTCGCCCCCAACGAATATCGGCGACGGTTCGGCGTCGTGGGCGGGGCGGAAGGCTCCGGTCCGGCACAGCGGCTGGACAGCGCCCTGCTGCCCGCCTAGGCGCCGGCACCGTGGCCAAGAAACACTATCTGACCGCGACCCTGCCCGATGGCTATGTGAAGACGATCGGGCCGACCACGATCCCCTTCACCCATTATTGGCGCATCGTCGCCGAACTCGCCAACGGCAAGACCGAGGTGTTCTGGGGCCATGCCAAGTCGCTGGCCGAGGCGAAGGGCAAGCAGGCCGCCGCCGCCGATGCGGCCGCGACCCGCGGCTGGCGCTCCTACGCGTTCGAAGTCGTGGAGCTGGTCAAGACGCGCGGCTGACCCGCCTCACGCCGCCGCCCAGCGCTCCCGCACGACGCGTTCCAGCACTGCGAGCGGCATCGCGCCATCCAGCAGCACGGCGTGGAACTGCTTGAGGTCGAACTTCGCGTTCCTCTGCGCTTCGGCGCGCAGGCGCGTCCACACGGTGTGGCCGATCTTGTAGCTGCACGCCTGGCCCGGCCAGACGGTGTAGCGGTCGATCTCGCCCTGGCTGCGGCCGCGCGCGATGCCGGTGGTCGCAATCAGATAGTCGGTCGCCTTTTCGCGGCTCCAGCGCTTGGCGTGCATGCCGCTGTCGACCACCAGCCGCGTGGCCCGGAACAACAGCGACTGGAGATAGCCGACCTGGCCGAGCGGATCGCCCTCGTACATCCCCATTTCGTCCGCCAGCTGCTCGGAATAGAGCGCCCAGCCTTCGGAATAGCCGCTGAAGAAGCCGCGCCTGCGGATCAGCGGGATCTGCGTGCTCTCCAGCGCGAGGCTGACCTGGAGGTGATGGCCCGGCACCGCCTCGTGATGTGTCAGGGTGGCGAGCCCGAACTTCGGCCGGTCGAAGGTGTCGCGCAGATTGATGTAGTAGATCGCCGGGCGCGAGCCATCGAGCGAGGCGTTCTGGTAATAGCCGCCGGGTGCGCCCGCCTGGATCGTCGGGGGGACACGCCGCACTTCGACTGGTGCCTTGGGCAGGGTCGCGAACGCCTCGGGCAAGCGCGCGTGCATCGCCTGGATCTGCGTGTTCAACTGGGCGAGCAGCGCCTCGCGGCCGGGATCGGTGTTGGGGAAGAGCTGGTCGGGGCGCTTGTTGAGCGCCACCAGCCGCTCGCCCACGCTTCCTTGCGCCATGCCCTGCGTCTTCAGGATCGCGTCGATGCGCCCGCTGATCTCCGCCACCTGCTCCAGGCCGAGCCGGTGGATCTCGTCGCCCGTCATCGCAACCGTGGTCGCCGCCTCGGCCGCCGCGGCATAATAGGCATCGCCGTCGGGCAGACGCCAGCAGCCGGCGTCGTGGACCGCCTTGGCGCGCAGCTCGGTCACCAGTGCGCGCTGGCGATCGAGCGCCGGGAACACCTTCTGCTCGACGATCGCCGTCGCACGGGCGACGCGGTCTGCCGGCAATCCTGCGGCCTTCAGCTTGGCGGCGAAGCTGGCCACCATCACCGTCTGGTCGGCGGGCTTTTCCCGCGCGCTCGCCAGCTGCTTGAGCGTGGTGTCGAGGATGTAGTCGGGTGCGAACACGCCGCGCGCGGCATCCCGGCGCTGCCGCTCGCTGCTGTCGTCGATCGCTTTGGGAAAGGCCTCCAGCCGGGCGAGATAGGCGTCTGCTTCTGCCGCGTCGCGCACGCGCGCCTGGGACTCCAGGAAGTCGGGCACGTCGCGATAGGGGCCGCTCAGCTGGCTCAGCACATAGGGGGCGAACCGGCCCAGGCTGCTGCCATAGGTGAAGCGCTCCGCACCCGCGATCGCACGGGTCAGCTGATATTCCACGATCTCGTGGTCGAGCTTGGAAGCGGGGGACAGGTGGGCATTGTCGACCCGCTGGAGCTCGGCGAGTTCCCGCCGGGTGCGGGCGAGCGCACGCGCCTGCCCCGCGGCGGATTCGTCGTCGAGCTGCGACTTCAGCCGCGCGCGCTCACCGGTGTCGAGGCCCAGCCGCGTCGCTTGCTCCGGCGATTCATCCAGCCGCGTGTAGAAAAAGCGGTCAAGCATCGCGCGGAAGTCCGCGTCGGCGTTCCCCGCAACAAAGGCTGCGCGTGCCGGAACGGCACTGGCGAGTGCGACGGCAGCTCCACCCACCATGAAATCACGACGCTGCACGGCAGTTTCCCCCCTGTTGCCTCCCGGTTCAGAGCACAGGTGTAAGCGAGCCCTGGGCGCACGTCACCCATCGAGTGGCGCTCAGCGACGCGGCTCCAGCCACCAGTCCTGACGCCAGCCGCGGAACTCCTCGACGGGCTGGCCGGCGCCATCGCGGGCAGGGGCATAGCGGTAGCGGGCCTCGATCAGCCGACAGGTGGTGGCGTCCAGCTCCGCCGAGCCGCTCGAACGGGTCACGGCACAGCCGGTGGCGCGGCCAGCGTTGTCGACCGTGAAGCCCACCGTGACGCTGCCCTCCACCCGCGCCCGCCGGGCAGCGCGCGGATAATCGGAATCGCGGATCGCCCCGCGCAGCAGCCGGGCAGGCGTACCGCCACCGCTTCCCGAGCCGTTGCCGGAGGTGCCGCTGCCGGTGCCCTGGCCCACGCCGCCTGCGCCGGTCCCCGGGCCAGGCAGCGGTGCCGCGCCCGCCGCAGCGTCCGGGCCCGGGCCGGCGATCGGCGCGGCGACAATCGGCGGCGGCGACAGGACGGGCACGGGTGGTGCCACCAGTTCGACAGGGCGTGCCTGCCGGTTCGCAGGGGCCGCGGCACCGCTTTTCCGCTCCGGCCGGGGCGCCGGCTGGACGTTGGGCGGCAGTGGCGGGGCTGGCGCGGGCAGCTCGAACGTCAGCAGCGCGTCGTCGGTTTTCGCTACGGGCGTGAAGCCGAGCGCCGTCACCAGCGCGATGCCCAGTCCCGCGTGCAGCAGCAGGACGGCAAGCGCGGAGGCGATCCGATGCCGCCTACCCTGATGATAGCCCTGCCGCATGCCTTCCTAGATCGGCAGGCCAGCAAGCCTATTTCAAGTGCGTCAGCGGCCTCCGCCGAGCGGCACCCGCAAGGTCACCTTCTTCCAGCCCCAGCGGATCATCGAATCCTCCTCGTCCTCGGCAGGCTCGGCAAGTTCGCCGAGCCGCCAGCGGCTGTCTTCGGCAGTGGTGGCGGATCCGACCAGTCCCAGATCGAAGGAGCCGCTTTCGGAGAGCTTTGCCCGTGGCGTCTGGTTTTCACGTGTTGCCGGCGTCGCGGTCGCAGCGTTGCCGCTGATGGCCAGCGCGAGGATGGCTGCGGCAAGGCTGTTCATGGCGTGAGCGAGATCCTTGGAAGTAGCGATGCTCCTAGAAAGCCTGGCGCTCGTCCGTGTTCCGCGCTTGCCGCGATGATGCGCTTCGCACATGCTCGCAGGCGGGGGGACGATCATGCACGACGTGGGACAGAAGGTAGCGGAGCTTTGGGCGGAGGCGTTCGCCCTTGTCGTGCGAGAGCTGTGGGTCGCCGGCGGAGCGATCCTGCTTCTGTGGAGCGCGAGTTCTGCCGGAGATATCGTCGGCGAAGCGGGAATACTGGTCGGCGCCGTCGTGCAGCTCGGCCTCCAATGGATCTTTCTGCGCTACGTTGCCCGCCGCGAGCGCTGGATTTCCGTCGGTGATGCGGTCGGCGGCGTGCTCCGCCTCGTGGGCGTCGGTATTCTCTACACAGCGGGGGTCGTTCTCGCGTGCTTCCTGTTCCTGCTGCCGGGGCTGTACCTCGCTGGCCGCTGGTCGGCAGCGGGCGTGATCCTTGTTGCGGAGCATAAAGGGGAGGTCGCGGCACTTGGGCACAGCTGGGCTCGGACACGGGAATGGGGCGTGGCGATCGCAATCCTGCTCTGCGGCGCCTATCTTCCTCTCATCGCGCTCGCGATCTTGACCGAGCCCGGCGCGACCCAGACCACAGGCGAACTGCTGGCGATGAACGCTGTTGTCGCCGTTTGTTCCGTCGCCGGCTGGTACCTTGGCCTGGCTGTCTATGCAAAGACACGTGTGCCTCGCCAAGAGCTGGAACAGGTCTTCGCCTGACGCCTCCGGCAGGATAGGGGGCGCTTGACGCGGGCTACCGGCGATCCCCACTCTCGCGCGTACACGTAAGGACCCCGCACACCTCCATGCAGCTTGTCATCGTAGAATCGCCGGCCAAGGCGAAGACCATCGAGAAGTATCTCGGCAAGGACTATCGCGTCCTCGCCTCCTACGGCCATGTCCGCGATCTGCCGGCCAAGGACGGATCGGTCGATCCGGACGAGGGCTTCGCGATGGAGTGGGAGACCTATGCCGACAAGTCGCGGCAGCTGAAGGCGATCGCGGACGAGGCCAAGAAGGCCGAGCGCCTGATCCTCGCCACCGACCCTGATCGCGAGGGCGAGGCGATCTCGTGGCACGTGCAGGAGGTGCTGGCCAAGAAGAAGGCGCTGCCCAAGGAGGTCGAGCGGGTCACCTTCAACGCCATCACCAAGCCGGCGATCCTGGCGGCGATGAAGGCGCCGCGCGGGCTCGATACCGACCTGATCGACGCCTATCGCGCCCGCCGCGCGCTCGACTATCTGGTCGGCTTCACCCTGTCGCCGGTGCTGTGGCGCAAGCTGCCCGGTGCCAAGTCGGCCGGCCGCGTCCAGTCGGTGGCGCTGCGCCTGATCGTCGAGCGCGAGCGCGAGATCGAGGGCTTCACCGCCCAGGAATATTGGTCGGTGGTGGCCCAAATGGAGCAGGACGGGCAGCCGTTCGAGGCGCGGCTCGTCAAGTTCGACGGCAAGAAGCTCGACCGCTTGTCGCTGGGCGACCAGGGCTCGGCGTTTGCGGCCAAGGAAGCGGTCGAAGCGGCGCGCCTGTCGGTCGTCTCGGTCGAGACCAAGCCGGCGACGCGCAACCCGCCGCCACCGTTCACCACCTCCACGCTGCAGCAGGAGGCGGCGCGCAAGCTCGGCTTCTCCGCCAGCCACACGATGCGCATCGCCCAGTCGCTCTACGAGGACGGCGCGATCACCTACATGCGTACCGACGGCGTGCAGATGGACGGCTCCGCCATCGATGCCGCCCGCGGCGCGATCGCCAACCGCTACGACGGCAGCTACGTGCCCGACAAGCCGCGCCAATATCAGACCAAGGCGAAGAACGCGCAGGAAGCGCACGAGGCGATCCGCCCGACCGACTTCTCCAAGGATCGCGCCGGCTCGGGCGACCATGCCCGCCTCTACGACCTGATCTGGAAGCGTGCACTCGCGAGCCAGATGGCTTCGGCGCGGCTGGAGCGCACTGCAGTCGAACTGGAGGACGGCACCGGCCGCCTCGGTCTGCGCGCCACCGGCCAGGTCGTGCTCTTCCCCGGCTATCTCGCGCTCTATGAGGAAGGCCGCGACGACGCGGGCGACGAGGATTCGCGCCGCCTGCCGCTGCTGCGCGACGGCGATGCGCCGGCCAAGAAGGGCGTGACTGCCGAGCAGCACTTCACCCAGCCGCCGCCGCGCTTCTCCGAAGCCTCGCTGGTCAAGCGCCTGGAGGAACTCGGCATCGGGCGCCCGTCGACCTATGCGTCGATCATCCAGGTGCTCAAGGACCGCGCGTATGTGCGGGTGGAGAAGAACCGCTTTTTCGCTGAAGAAAGCGGGCGGCTGCTGACCGCGTTCCTGGAGCGCTTCTTCGAGAAATACGTCGGCTACGACTTCACCGCGGGCCTTGAGGAAGAACTCGACGACGTCTCCGGCGGTCGTGCCGAGTGGCAGGCGGTGCTCGAAGCCTTCTGGCGCGACTTCAAGCCGCGTACCGCCGAGGTGATGGAGCAGCAGCCCTCCGCCATCACCGCCGAGCTCGACAAGTTCCTGGAAGCCTATCTCTTCCCGGCCAAGGCCGACGGCAGCGATCCGCGCCTGTGCCCGAACTGCGGCGAGGGCCGGCTGGCGCTGCGCGGCGGCAAGTTCGGCGCCTTCGTCGCCTGCTCCAACTATCCCGAGTGCAAATACACCCGCCGCTTCGGCCAGCCGGGCGGCGAGGGCGCGGAGGAGACGGGTCCGGAAGGACTGGGCAAGGACCCGGAGACGGGCCTGGAGGTCGAGCGCAAGTCCGGCCGCTTTGGGCCGTACATCCAGCTGGGCGAGGGCAAGGACGCCAGGCGCGCCTCCATCCCCAAGGACCTTCCAGGCGGCGAGCTGACGCTGGAATGGGCGCTCAAGCTGCTGAGCCTGCCGCGCGTCATCGGCAATCATCCGGAGACGGGCGAGCCGATCGAGGCCGCGATCGGGCGCTATGGGCCGTATCTCAAGCACGCGGGCAAGTACGCGCGGCTGCAGACCACGGCGGACGTGTTCGAGACGGGCATGAACGCGGCCGTGGTGAAGCTTGCGGAAGCCGCTGCGGGTCGTCCGGCGCGCGGCGCTGCGCGCGAGCCGCTGCGCGTGCTCGGCGCCCATCCGCGCACCGAGGCGGAGATCAAGCTGATGGAGGGGCGCTACGGGCCCTATGTCACCGACGGCACCACCAACGCGACGCTTCCCAAGACCATCGCACCTGAGGCGCTGACGCTGGAGGAAGCCGCCCAACTGATCGACGCCCGCGCCGCCGCGGCGCCGGCCAAGAAGGGTCGCAAGGCACCCGCGAAGAAGGCGGCGGCGAAGAAGCCCGCGGCCGAGAAGAAGCCGGCCGTCAAGAAGGCACCGGCAAAAAAGGCGCCCGCCAAGAAGGCGGCGAAGACCGAAGACTGACGCTCCCTTCGCCCGCCATGCTGACCTTTGTCAGGATGGCGAACGTGGGATAGGTCTCAGCCTGAACCACACCCATACCCCGGCGAAGGCCGGGGCCCAGTTGCGGCGCCATTGAGGGGAGGCACCGCACCTCGCCAAAGTCCCTTAGCTGGACCCCGGCCTCCGCCGCGGTACGGCACACGGCAAGTCATCCGTATCCCCGCGCAGGCGGGGATCCAGGGCCCAGCAGGGCGATGGTTGCGCCCGGTACCCTGGGCTCCTGCCTACGCAGGAGCACGAAGCAGTTGAACGGGTGCGCACCCGAAACAGAAACGGCGCGCGTACCGCGGGGTACGCGCGCCGTTTCGGTTTCGCTCAAGAAAACGCTTATTCCTCGAACACACCCACTTCGCTGCGGCGGCCGATCAGGAACGCGTCGGCCACGTGGCGGAACGGCGACAGGTCGACGTCGCTCTCGCGGCGATCGAGCAGGTCGGCGAAGCGGCGATAGAGGCGGGCATATTCCGGCTCGTCGCCCACGTCCTGCTCGACACCGTCGACGAACATCTTGGACGCGCCCATCGAGAGCTTCAGGTGACCGCGGTCGGTCTCCACGTCCACGTCCCAGGTCTGCGGCCCGCGCTGGTCGAAGTCGAAGAACACGTCGACGGGAACGCCCGCGGTGTCGGTGAACGACAGGTCGGCCGCGATCGGCGCCGGGCGGTTGGAGGGGAAGCGCAGCGCCGCATCCTGCAGCAGCAGCGGGCGCGGCAGGATCTGCGTGATCACCGACAGGGCGTTGATGCCCGGATCGAACACGCCGATGCCCGGCTCCCAGATCCACGCCTGGCCCGGATGCCAGACGCGCACGTCCTCCTTCCAATTCACCTCGACGCGGCGGATCTCGCGCTCGGCGAGCCAGGCCTGCGCCGGCTCGACGCCCGCGGCCTCGCGCGAGTGCCAAGTCGTGAAGAGCACGCGACCGGCCTCACGTGCCAGGCGCACGAAGTCCTCGGCCTCCGACAGGGTGGCGGCCGGCGGCTTCTCGATCATCACGTCCAGCCCGTGCTCGAGCGCTTCCTCGATCAGCGCAAGGCGGCCGCGCGGGGGCGTGCAGATCGAGATCGCCTGCACGTCGGGCACCGCCTGCATCATCTCGGTGATGGTGCGGAAGCCCGGCACGCCTTCGGGCGGGGTGTGGCCGGTCACGGCTGCGACCACCGAGAAGCGCTTGTTGGCGGCCAGGTGCGGGATGTGCTGGTCACGGGCGATCTTGCCGATGCCCGCCAGTGCGATGCGGATCGTGCCCGCGCCAGCCTCGGCAGCTTCACCGGTGATGTCGTGGGATTCCAAAGCCGTAGTCAATCCGCGTTCCTCTCCGCTCCGGGGGACGGCAGCGCACCGCCGGTCCTGGTCGATAACTCCGACATATCGGCGCAGCGGCGGCCGATCAATCGGCCGTGTTCCACCAACCCTGCTTTTCGGGCGGTGCATGCCCCTTGTTCCCGCCCCCTCCGGCCCGCTAGGTTGCACCCGGGATTGTGCCCAGCCGCAGCGGCAAAGGGGCACACCCGGGTAAGGAGAAGGGCTTGCGCGAACAGGTGCAGGAGCTGGAACGGCGGCGTGCGGCCGCGCGTGCCGGCGGCGGCGAGAAGCGGGTGGCCGCGCAGCATGCCAAGGGCAAGCTGACCGCGCGGGAGCGGCTCGACGTGCTGCTCGACCCCGGCAGCTTCGAAGAGCTCGACATGTTCGTCGAGCACAATTGCGTCGATTTCGGCATGGCGGATCAGGTGATCCCCGGCGACGGCGTGGTGACCGGATCGGGCACGATCAACGGCCGGCTGGTGTTCGTCTTCAGCCAAGATTTCACGGTGTTCGGCGGCTCATTATCCGAGCGCCATGCCGCCAAGATCTGCAAGGTCATGGACATGGCGATGAAGGTCGGTGCGCCCGTCATCGGCCTGAACGACTCCGGCGGCGCGCGCATCCAGGAGGGGGTGGCCTCGCTCGGCGGCTATGCCGAGGTGTTCCAGAGGAACGTGCTCGCGTCGGGCGTGGTGCCGCAGTTGAGCCTCATCATGGGGCCGTGCGCGGGCGGGGCGGTCTATTCGCCGGCGATGACCGACTTCATCTTCATGGTGAAGGATTCGAGCTACATGTTCGTGACGGGTCCCGACGTGGTGAAGACCGTCACCAACGAGGTGGTTACCCAGGAGGAACTGGGCGGCGCCGTCACCCACACGACGCGGTCGTCGGTGGCGGACGTGGCGTTCGAGAACGACATCGAGGCGCTGCTGGCGGCGCGCGACTTCATCGACCTCTTGCCCGCGTCCAACCGCGTCGAGGCGCCCGAGCGGCCCACGGAAGACCCGTGGGATCGCATCGAGGACAGCCTCGACACGCTGGTGCCGCCGTCCGCCAACCAGCCCTACGACATGCACGAGCTGATCCGGAAGGTGGTCGACGAGGGCGACTTCTTCGAGGTGCAGCCCGCGCACGCCGCCAACATCCTGACCGGCTTCGGCCGGATCGAGGGGCGGACGGTGGGCTTCGTCGCCAACCAGCCGACCGTGCTCGCCGGCGTGCTCGACATCAACGCGTCCAAGAAGGCGGCGCGCTTCGTGCGATTCTGCGACGCGTTCGAGATCCCGATCGTCACCTTCGTCGACGTGCCGGGCTTCCTCCCCGGCGTGGCGCAGGAGCACAACGGCATCATCAAGCACGGCGCCAAGCTCTTGTTCGCCTATGCCGAGGCGACCGTGCCCAAGATCACCGTCATCACGCGCAAGGCCTATGGCGGCGCCTATGACGTGATGGCGTCCAAGCACCTGCGCGGCGACTTGAACTATGCCTGGCCGACTGCCGAAATCGCGGTGATGGGCGCCAAGGGCGCCGTGGAGATCATCTTCCGCGGCCGCACGCCGGAGGAGATCGCCGAGCGCACCGCCGAATATGAGGCGCGCTTCGCCAACCCGTTCGTGGCGGCGTCCAAGGGGTTCATCGACGAGGTGATCCAGCCGCACGCCACCCGCCGGCGCATTGCGCTCGGCCTGCGCAAGCTGCGGGGCAAGCAGCTGGAGAACCCCTGGAAGAAGCATGACAACATCCCGCTCTAGGCGTGCGGCACCGGCCAAGTCAGGCGGCGGCGGACGGTTCCTCGCCACGGCGATGGTGGCGGGGGTGACGCTCGGCATGGGGGCGCTGCTGCTGTGGCCGCGCGATGGCGAACGCAGCGAACCGATGCCCTCCGCGGCGGCGCCCGAGCCTGCACCTCCTGCCGCCGTTGCGCCACCCACCGGCGTGCGGGCGCTGCCGGCTGCCGAGCAGCTCGCGCGCGCTGCCCGGACGGTGTTCGGGCCCACGGGCAAGGCAAGCAGCGCCGGGGAAGGCGGCCAGGTCGTCACCACGCCGGCGCGGCTGGTGTGGCGCGGCGATACTGCCGTTCTGATCAGCACGGCCGAGATGGTGGACGGTTGCCACGGATGCACGGGCGGGCTCGACATCGCCTATCTCAAGCCGGCGGGGGACGGCTTCACCCTCGTCCAGCGCTGGCCGGATGCGGTCTCGGGATCGAGCTGGGGGGCGCCGCCTGGCGAATGGTCGGTCTCCGACAAGTTCGGCGCCAATCCGGTGATCTATGCGAGCGGCGGCGGCACCTGGCAGGGCTATACGTGCAGCGTGTTCACCCTGACCGAGCTCGGCGCAGGCGGCCCCATCGGCCTGGTCTCCGTGCCCGAAGGCTATGACGACAGCGGTGCCGGCACCACGCCTGCCACCACCTTGGAGGGCAAGATCGCCAACATCGTGCCGGGCCGCGGGTTCGACGTGCACTACACGGGCACCCAGAGCTTCACCGATCATTATGTCCGCCAGGGCGACAAATATGCCGTGCGCGGCGAGACGCGGATGCCGACATGCTAGGACGGCTGAACCATGTCGGCGTCGCCACCCCCTCGATCGCACAATCGGCGGAGCGCTATCGCCTGCTGTTCGGCGATGCCGCGGTCGGGGAACCCTTCGACCTTCCCGCACAAGGCGTGCGCGTCTGCTTCGTGGATGCACCCAACACCCAGATCGAGCTGATCGAGCCGCTGGGTGCGGACTCGCCGATCCACGGCTTCCTCGCGAAGACCCCGGCCGGCGGGCAGCATCACCTCTGCTATGAGGTGCCCGATATCCATGCCGCCAAGGCGTGGTTCGAGGCGCGGGGCATGCGGGTGCTGGGCGAGCCGCGCATCGGCGCGCATGGGACGCCGATTTTCTTCGTCCACCCCAAGGACATGGGTGGCGTGCTGACCGAAATCATGGAGAGCCCGCGTGGCGAACATTGAGCCACCCCAGCCGGGCGAGGCCTCCGGCGCCGCACCTGCGCCGCGCGACCTGCCCGTGAGCGACGGCACCGGCAGCCCTAGTCTTGCGGACTGGCAGGCGCTTGCCGCCAAGGAAGTGAAGGGCCGTGACCTCAACTGGCACACGCCTGAGGGGATTACCGTCAAGCCCCTCTACACCGCCGACGACGTCACCTCCGACTCAGGCCTGCCCGGCTTCGCCCCCTTCACCCGCGGCGTGCGCGCGTCGATGTATGCCGGCCGGCCCTGGACGATCCGCCAGTACGCGGGCTTCTCGACCGCCGAGGAATCCAACGCCTTCTACCGCCGCAATCTGGCAGCGGGGCAGAAGGGGCTGTCGGTCGCCTTCGATCTCGCCACCCACCGCGGCTATGACAGTGACCATCCGCGCGTCGTCGGCGACGTCGGCAAGGCGGGCGTCGCGATCGACACCATCGACGACATGAAGATCCTGTTCGACGGCATCCCGCTCGATCAGATGTCGGTCAGCATGACCATGAACGGCGCGGTGATCCCGGTGCTCGCCTTCTTCATCGTGGCGGCAGAAGAACAGGGGGTCGCTCAGGAAAAGCTGGAAGGCACGATCCAGAACGACATCCTCAAGGAGTTCATGGTCCGCAACACCTATATCTACCCGCCCGAGCCGAGCATGCGGATCATCTCGGATATCTTTGCCTACACCTCGGCGCACATGCCCAAGTTCAACAGCATCTCCATCTCCGGCTATCACATGCAGGAGGCGGGGGCGACGCAGGTGCAGGAGCTCGCCTTCACCATCGCCGATGGCATGGAATATGTCCGCTATGGTGTCGCCTCCGGGCTCGACATCGACAAGTTCGCCGGACGGCTGAGCTTTTTTTTCGCGATCGGCATGAACTTCTTCATGGAGGTGGCGAAGCTGCGCGCCGCGCGGGTGCTGTGGCACCGGGTGATGACGCAAGCGGGCGCCAAGGACGAGCGCTCCAAGATGCTGCGCACCCATTGCCAGACCTCGGGCGTGTCGCTGACCGAGCAGGACCCGTACAACAACGTCATCCGCACCACGATTGAGGCGATGGCGGCGATGCTGGGCGGCACCCAGAGCCTGCACACCAACGCGCTCGACGAAGCGATCGCGCTTCCCACCGACTTCTCCGCCCGCATCGCCCGCAACACCCAGATCGTGCTGCAGGAAGAGACGGGGATGACCAAGGTCGTCGATCCGCTCGGCGGCTCCTACTACGTCGAGAGCCTCACCCAGCAGCTGGTCGACCAAGCCTGGGCGATCATCGAGCGGGTCGAGGCCGAAGGCGGCATGGCCAAGGCGGTCGCCGCCGGCTGGCCCAAGGCGATGATCGAGGAGGCCGCCGCCGCCCGCCAGGCACGCGTCGACCGCGGCGAGGACGTGATCGTCGGCGTCAACAAATACCGCCTCGCCAGCGAAGACCCGCTCGAGACGCTGGAAGTCGACAACACCAAGGTGCGCGAGGCGCAGATCGCCCGCATCGCCTGTGTCCGCGCCGGCCGCGACGAGGATGCGTGCCAGGTGGCGCTCGACGCGCTTCGCCGGAGCGCGACCGGGGACGGCAACCTGCTGGCGCTCGCAGTCGAAGCGGCACGCGCCCGCGCGACGCTCGGCGAGATCTCGGCCGCGATGGAGGCGGGCTTCGGCCGTCACGGCACCACGCCGGTACCGGTGAAGGGCGTGTATGGCGCGCCTTATGCCGGGGACGACCGCTGGGCGCAGGTGGTGGCCGGCGTCGCCGCGGTCGAGCGCCGGCTGGGGCGCAAGCCGCGGCTGCTGGTCGCCAAGATGGGGCAGGACGGGCACGATCGCGGTGCCAACGTCATCGCCTCCGCGTTCGGCGACATGGGCTTCGACGTGGTCTCCGGGCCGCTGTTCCAGACGCCGGAAGAGACGGTGGTGCTGGCGATCGAGAGCGGCGTAGACGTGGTCGGCGCCTCCAGCCTGGCTGCCGGGCACAAGACGCTGATCCCGGAGCTGATCCGCGGCCTGCGCGAGGCAGGGCGGCACGACATCAAGGTGGTGGCCGGCGGCGTCATCCCGCCGCAGGACTATGACTATCTGCGCGACGCGGGCGTGCAGGGCATCTATGGACCCGGCACCAACGTGGTCGAATGCGCGGCGGACGTGCTGCGCCTGCTCGGCCACAACATGCCACCTGCCGGACTCGAGGACGCCGCCGAATGATCGACACCCTTCCCCAGCACGCCGCGGACGTGCGCAACGACTGGACGCGCGACGAGATCGCGGCGCTGTTCGACCTGCCGTTTCCCGAACTGCTGTTCCGCGCTGCCGAAGTGCATCGCACCAGCCATCGCGCCGACGAGGTCCAGCTCTCCACGCTGCTGTCGATCAAGACCGGCGGCTGCCCGGAGGACTGCGGCTATTGCAACCAGTCGGTGCATGCCGAGACGGGGCTGAAGGCAACCAAGCTGATGGACGTGCGCGCCGTGCTCCAGTCGGCCGCGCAGGCCAAGGACAATGGCTCGTCGCGCTTCTGCATGGGCGCTGCCTGGCGCAATCCCAAGGACCGCGACATGCCCGCCATCATCGAGATGGTGAAGGGCGTGCGGCAGATGGGCATGGAAACCTGCATGACGCTGGGCATGCTGACGCCCGACCAGGCAGCGCAGCTCGCCGATGCCGGCCTCGATTACTACAACCACAACATCGACACCTCGCCCGAACGCTATGGCGAGGTCATCACCACCCGCAGCTTCCAGGAGCGGCTCGACACGCTCGACCATGTGCGCGGTGCGGGCATCAACGTGTGCTCGGGTGGCATTATCGGCATGGGCGAGACGCGCGAGGATCGCGTCGGCTTCATCCATGCGCTGGCGACCCTGCCGCAGCATCCCGAAAGCGTGCCGGTGAACGCGCTGGTGCCGGTCAAGGGCACGGTGCTGGGCGACATGCTGGCGGACACCCCGCTCGCCAAGATCGACGACATCGAGTTCGTGCGTACCGTCGCGGTCGCGCGCATCACCATGCCGGCGAGCATGGTGCGGCTGTCGGCGGGCCGCGAGAGCATGAGCGACGCCACCCAGGCGCTGTGCTTCCTGGCCGGCGCCAATTCGATCTTCACCGGCGACAAGCTGCTCACCACCGGCAACGCGGGCGACGACAAGGACGCGGCGCTGTTCGCGCGCCTGGGCCTGCGTCCGATGCAGGCGGAGGCACCGCGGGTGAAGGAGGCGTGCGGATGCTGCTGATCGTGCTGGCACGAAGATAAAACGCGTGCGGAAGGTCCTTCAAGCAGCGGGCCTTCCGCAGCGGCGCTGCTCTGGGATCGTTGAGGACGCGACACCGTTGGCCAGATCGGGAGTGAGCCCGGCGACGGCGGTGCGCGTGAAGGAGAGTGAATGCTGGTGACCCTGTTGGCCGCGGCGAATGCCGCGCGATGTGCAACCCCCCGGACGCAGGCGGCGGAACTCCGGTCCGCTGCCGCACCCACGTCGCTCGTCGGGCAGGAATAGGCCCATGTTCACCAAGATCCTGGTCGCCAATCGCGGCGAGATCGCCTGCCGCGTGATGCGCACCGCCAAACGGATGGGGGTCGCCACGGTGGCGGTCTATTCCGACGCCGATGCCGACGCGCCGCACGTGCGCATGGCGGACGAGTCGGTGCGGCTTGGGCCGGCGCCGGCGGCGGAGAGCTATCTGCGCGCCGACCTGATCCTGCTGGCGGCCAAGGAGACCGGCGCCGACTGCATCCACCCGGGCTACGGCTTCCTGTCCGAGCGCGCCGAGTTCGCGCGCGCCTGTGCCGAGGCCGGCATCGCCTTCGTCGGCCCGCCGCCGGAAGCGATCGCGGCGATGGGCGACAAGATCGAGTCCAAGAAGCTCGCCAAGGAAGCGGGCGTCAACGTCGTGCCCGGCTTCCTGGGCGAGATCGCGTCGACGGAGGACGCGGTGCGGATCGCCGGGGAGATCGGCTATCCGGTGATGATGAAGGCCTCAGCCGGCGGCGGCGGCAAGGGGATGCGGCTCGCTTGGAGCGAGGCCGATGTGCGCGAGGGGTTCGAGGCGACCAAGCGCGAGGGGCTGGCGAGCTTCGGCGACGACCGCGTCTTCATCGAGAAGTTCATCCAGAGCCCGCGCCACATCGAGATCCAGGTGCTGGGCGACCAGCACGGCAACCTCGTTTACCTGGGTGAGCGCGAATGCTCGATCCAGCGCCGCCACCAGAAGGTGGTGGAGGAGGCGCCATCGCCGTTCGTGACGCCCGAGATGCGCCGCCGCATGGGCGAGCAGGCAGTGGCACTGGCGCGTGCGGTCGGCTATTTCTCGGCCGGCACGGTCGAGCTGATCGTCTCGGGTGCCGATCCGACCGGCGAAAGCTTCTACTTCCTGGAGATGAACACGCGCCTTCAGGTGGAGCATCCCGTCACGGAGGCGATCACCGGGCTGGATCTGGTGGAGCAGATGATCCGTGTCGCCGCCGGCGAGCCGCTCGCCTTCACGCAGGACGATGTCACGCTGACCGGCTGGGCAATCGAGAACCGGGTCTATGCAGAGGACCCGTATCGCGGCTTCCTGCCCTCGACCGGTCGCTTGGTCCGCTACCGGCCGCCGCCCGCCCGGGACGGCGTGCGCGTCGATGACGGCGTGCGCGAGGGCGGCGGAGTCAGCATCTATTACGACCCGATGATCGCGAAGCTGGTAACCCATGCCGTTACGCGGTTGGCCGCGATCGACGCGCAGGTGCATGCGCTCGATCGGTTCGAGATCGACGGCCTGGGCACCAACATCGATTTCCTCTCGGCGCTGATGCAGCACCCGCGCTTCCGCGAAGGCGCGCTGACCACCGGCTTCATCGCCGAGGAGTTCCCCGAGGGCTTCACCGGCGCCGCACCCTCACCGGAGCTCCAGCGCCGGCTCGCCGCCATCGCGAGCGTGCTCGACGCGACCTATGCCGCGCGCGCCGCGCGCATCGAGGGACAGTTGGGCAGCCCCATCTCCCCCGCCACCGATCGGGTCGTGACGCTCGGCGACGCGCGCTTCGAAACGCGGGTGGAGCCGTTCGAAGGCGGGCAGTTGGTGCGGTTCGCCGACGGCGGCACGATCGAGCTGGTGGGCCATTGGCGGCCGGGCGAGCCGCTATTTGCGGCGACGCTGGATGACGAGCCGCTGGTGGTGCGGGTCGCCCGCATCCGGGGCGGGTGGCGCCTGATCGCGCGCGGCGCGGCGCATCGCGTCGGCGTGCTGCCGCCGCACGTCGCGGCGCTCACCCGGCACATGATCGAGAAGGTCCCGCCGGACTTGTCGCGGCTGCTGCTCTGCCCGATGCCCGGCTTGCTCACGCGCCTGCACGTGGCGCCCGGCGACCGTGTGGAGGCTGGCCAGCCGCTCGCGGTCGTGGAGGCGATGAAGATGGAGAACATCTTGCGCAGCCAGAAGGCCGGCACGGTGAAGTCGGTCACCGCCGCCGAGGGCGAGAGCCTGATGGTCGACGCCGTGATCCTGGAACTGGAGTAGCTCAGCCCTCCAGGAAGGGTGCGGCGACTTCCGGCGGCACCCGCAGGATGCGGCCCGTCTCGCGGTCGACGATCGCCCAGGTGGTCTTCGCCTCCACCCGCACGCGGCCATCCTCGCCCACGAAGCGCATGTGTCGATCGAACCGGGCCCCGCGCGGGGGTTCTGCGATCCAGGTTTCGGCGACGACGCTCTCGCCCTCGCGGACGTTGCCGCGATAGTCGATCTCGTGCCGGGTCACGACCCAGAAATAGCGTTGCTGGTGTTCGGCCGGGGCCACCGCCTCCCAGTGCGCCGTGGCCACGTCCTGGATCCAGCGCACCCAGACGGCATTGTTGACGTGCCCGAGCTCGTCGATGTCGGCCGGGCCGGCGGTGATGCAGGTCTTAAAGGGCGCCATGCGGCGTTCCTACCAGCAGCCCGCCGGCGAAGTCGATCCATGGGTAGGCGGCTGCCCTCCCGGGCAGCCGCCAGGGCTCAAGGCTTCATGGTGCTGGCCGCCAGCGTGGTGACTGCAGTCAGCTTGCGATCGGTCGCGTCGTGGCCGATCGCCACGCGATAGCGGCCGCCCGCGATCCGCCATCCCGGGAGCGCCGTGTCATAGTCTGCGACGATGCGCGGCTCGGCCGTGAGCGTGACGCGCCGGGTCTCGCCGGGCTTGAGCTCGATCCGCTGGAACGCGGCGAGCCGCATCGGCTCCTTCCCCCCTTCGCGAACGACGTAGAGCTGCGGCACGTCCGCGCCCGCACGCTTGCCGGTGTTGGTGACCTCGACGGTGACGCTCAGCGTGCGGCCGCCGGTGACCTTGGGCTTGCGATAGGCGAAGCTGGTGTAGCTGAGACCGTGGCCGAACGGGAACAGCGGCTTCAGCGCCTTCTTCTCGTACCAGCGATAGCCGACGTCCGCGCCCTCGGTGTAGTCCACGGGGAAGCTCTGGAACTGGAAGTTGCCGGCATTGGCGGGGTTCGCCGCTGCCTGCGCTTCCAGCGAGTTCATCGTCTCCAGGCCGACGGGGTTGGGACGCGGCGGCTGGCCGGCGCTGGCCGGGAAGGTGATCGGCAGGCGTCCCGAAGGATTGACCTTGCCGGTGAGGATGTTGGCGATCGCCTCGCCGCCGCGCTGACCGGGGTACCAGGCCTGTACCACCGCCGGCACCTTCTGGATCCACGGCATCAGCACCGGGCCGCCGGTCTCCATCACCGCGACCGTCTTCGGCTGGGCGGTGGCGATCGCGTCGATCAGCGCGTCCTGGTGATCGGGCAGGCGCAGGTCGGGAACGTCCTGGGCCTCGGTCGTCCATTGCGTCGCGAACACGATGGCGAGGTCGGCGGCGCGTGCAGCCTCCACGGTCGCGTTGAAGTTGCGTCCGTCGACATAGTCGACCTGCACGCCCGGCAATGCCTTGCGGAGTGCCTCGAGCGGGGAGGAGGCATGATAGGTGATGCGCGCAAACGAGGATGCCGCGCCATAGGCGAGCGGCACTTCGACGGGAGCGCCGCCGACCGAGCGCACCTGGCTCGATCCGCCGCCCGAAAGCACGCCCACGTCCGCGTTGCCGCCGATCACCACGATGCGCTTCGCGCTGGCGGCGAGCGGCAGCAGGTTGCGCTCGTTCTTCAGCAGAACGATGCCGGCCTCGGCCGCGCGCTGCGCCACTTCGGCATGCTGGTCATAGGAGATGGCCTCTGCCGTCGCCGGCATCGGCGCGTCATAGGCGCCGGTCTCGATCAGGCCGGTCAGGTAGCGGATGACCATGTCGTCCAGCCGCGCCACCGGTACTTCACCGTTCTCCACCGCCTGCTTGAGCGGCTTGGCGAAGAACAGCGCCTTGTCGAGTTCCTGCCCCGACTGCTGGTCGAGCCCGGCATTGGCGGCCTTGGCGGTCGAATGCACCGCGCCCCAGTCGCTCATCACCCAGCCGCGATAGCCCCAGTCGCGCTTCAGCACGTCCGTCAGCAGCCGCGGGTTCTCGCACGCCCAGTCGCCGTTCACCTTGTTGTAGGCGCACATCACCGAGCCGGGACGGCCCTTCTCGATCGCGATCTGGAAGGCGAGCAGGTCGCTCATCCGCAGCGCCTTTTCGTCGATGCGCGCGTCGACGACCATGCGGCCGGTCTCCTGCGCGTTCAGTGCGAAGTGCTTGACGGTGGAGACGATGCGGTTCGATTGCACGCCGGCGATGTGCGCGCCGCCCAGCAGGCCGGCAAGCAGCGGATCCTCGCCCAGATATTCGAAGTTGCGGCCGTTCCAGGGATCGCGGGTCAGGTTGACGCCGCCCGCCAGCAGCACGTTGAACCGCTTGGCGCGTGCTTCGGCGCCGATCATCGCGCCGCCTGCGCGCGCGATCTCGGGATCGAAGCTGGCGGCGGTAGCGAGCCCGGAGGGGAGTGCGGTGGCGACATCGCCCTTGCGCTGCTCGACCTGGTTGGCGACCCCGAGCGACGCGTCGCTCTCGCGCACCAGCGGCACGCCCAGTCGCGGGATGCCGTCGATGTGGCCGGCGGAGGGAATCAGCTCGTTCTTGGTCTTGCCGTTGGCCATGGGCGGGAACAGCCCGTGCACCAGCGCGATCTTCTCGTCCGTGGTCATGCGCGCGACGACCGCCTCGGCCCGCGCACGCGCATCTCCTGCCGGAGCGGGCGAAGACGCCGCCTGCGGCTCCCGCGCGAGCACCGCCGGCGCGGCCAGGCCTGCCAGGAGCGATCCTCCGAGCAGCAGGCCATGAAACTTCAACATCCTCTTCCCCTTCTCGTGGTGTGGCGCGCTTCGGAGCAAATTCATCGTCCGCGCGCAATGGTTGTGCTTTTCAGAGCACAGGTTGGGAACGTTCTCAACAACGGTATCGCTCACACTTTCGGCGACACGGCATTGCTGCTTGACAACCGTTCGCCTGCTCAGTGAACGTTCTCAATAACGATGCGGGATCACAGCCCGCCGGCAAAAGGGGAGGTTCGGATGCGCGGCTTTACCGCTCGCTCACACACGCAGTTGGTCCTTGGCGTTTCTGCTTTGGCGTTGATGGCAACACCGGGGACGGCGCTGGCGCAGGATGCCGCAGCTACTCTCGGCAACCCGGGGCCATCCGAGATCGCGGATACGTCGCGTGCCGAGCCGGGTGAGGCTGGCGACGACATCGTCGTCACCGGCATCCGCGCCTCGCTGCGCGAAGCGGTCGACATCAAGCGCGATGCCCAGGGCGTCGTCGATGCCATCTCGGCCGAGGATATCGGCAAGTTTCCTGACACCAACCTCGCCGAGTCGCTTCAGCGCATCACCGGCGTGTCGATCGACCGCTCTAACGGCGAGGGGCAGTTCGTCACCGTTCGCGGCTTTGGTCCCGAATACAACCTGGTGACGCTGAACGGCCGGCAGATGCCGACCTCGACGCTCGGTGACGGCGCCAGCGCGCCGGCGTCGCGCTCGTTCGACTTCGCGAACCTGGCGTCCGAGGGCATCGCGGCGGTGGAGGTCTACAAGACCGGACGCGCCGCGGTTCCCTCGGGCGGCATCGGCTCGACCATCAACATCCGGACGCCGCGCCCGCTCGATAAGCCGGGCATGCGCGGGTCGCTGGCGGTGAAGGGCGTGCTCGACAGTTCCCGCAACGAGGGCAACCCGATCACGCCGGAAGTGTCGGGCATCATCTCGACCACTTTCGCCGACGATCGCATCGGCGTGCTGCTGAGCGGCGCGTACCAGCGGCGCAAGGCAAGCGCCAACTCCGCAAGCGTCGGCTTCCGGGACGGCTTCTTGGGCTCGGACGAAGGCTGGGGTTCGCTGCCGCTGCCCGGGACTCCCGGCGCCGCCAATATCACCAACCGTCCTGGCCCGAACGACGTCTATGAAATCCCGCAGAGCGCGGCCTATGACCTCATCGACATCGATCGCGAGCGCATCAATGGACAGCTGGTGCTGCAGGCGAAGCCGACCGACACGCTGACCGCGACCGTCGACTTCACCTATTCGAGCAACGAGGTCGAGGTGCGCGACAGCAGCGTCGGCATCTGGTTCAACTTCGCCGACACGTCCAGCGCGTGGACGGATGGTCCCAACGCCGGCCCGCTTTTCTATTCGGAGCGGTTCGGACCGGGTAAGGACCTGTCGTACAGCGGCGCGCTGAGCGCCAACAAGTCCGAGAACAAGTCGCTGGGCGGCAACCTCACCTGGGAAGCTCCGGGCGGCGTCACGGTCTCGCTCGACGCCCACCACTCGACCGCGGAGTCGAAGCCGACCAACAAGTACGGCAGCAGCACGTCGATCGGCAACGCGATCTTCGGCTTGCAGAGCCAGACGATCGACTTCGAGCACGACATGCCCGTGCTCTCCTATACCATGTATCCGGGCGTCGACCCGCTCGACCGGTCACTGATCACGCCGACCGGCAACTCGTTCCGCAACGCCTACTTCAAGGACGAGATCAATCAGGTCC
This sequence comes from Sphingomonas sp. ACRSK, assembly GCF_022346685.1. NCBI lineage: Bacteria > Pseudomonadati > Pseudomonadota > Alphaproteobacteria > Sphingomonadales > Sphingomonadaceae > Sphingomonas > Sphingomonas sp. ACRSK. The sequence goes on from NZ_JAKRNR010000010.1 coordinate 58,704, forward strand.
AGCTGAAGGGTCACTACGATCACGAGGGCAGCTTCCTCGACAGCATCGATGCCGGCTTCTCGTTCGTCGATAACAAGGTCCGTTCGGCCTATGGCTTCATCCAGAACGACACCTGGGGCGGGATCGGTCCGGCTTCGGACATCCCGGACGACCTGTTCGAGCAGGTGAGCATCCCGGACAAGTTCGACGGGCTGTCTGGCGCGAATGCGTCGGGCATCATCCCGGCGCTCTACATGTTCAACTTCGAGCGCATGGCGGACCTGCTGGAGAACAACTACGGCATCTGCAGCGATCCGCAGACCGGAACCGCGCAGCCGGGTACCTGCCTGTCCGACTATACGGTCGATCGGCGGCTCAGCGAGAAGACCATCTCGCCCTTCATCCAGTTCAACACCAAGTTCGACCTGTTCGCGCGCCCTGCGCACCTGATCGCCGGCATCCGCTGGGACCACACCAACATCGACTCCTCGGCACTGGTGCCGGTTCCCGTCGGCACGCGCTGGGTCTCCGCGAACGAGTTCAGCGTGATCTATTCCGGCGAAAGCACCTTCACCCGGCTGAAGGGGAGCTATCAGAACTGGCTGCCGGCCGTCGACTTCGACATCGAGCCGATCGAGAATGTGAAGCTGCGCGCCTCGTACAGCCACACGATCGCGCGCGCCGATTATGGCAGCCTGCAGGGTGGTCGTACGATCGACTCCAATCCGCGTATCGGCGGCGGCACCGGCAGCCAGGGCAACGCAGGCCTGCTGCCGTACAAGTCCAAGAACCTCGATTTCTCGGCCGAGTGGTACTACGATCGCGAAAGCTACGTCTCGGTCGGCTATTTCAACAAGGACGTGTCGAACTTCATCAGCACGACACAGGTGGACACGCCTGCGTTCGGGCTTCGCAATCCGGCGGCCGGTCCGCGCTATCAGGCGGCGGCCAATGCACTGGGCACCACCGATGCGGTGCGGATCCGCGATTATATCCTCCGCAACTTCCCAGACTCGTCGACCGTCACCGGCTCCACGGATGTGGGTGGCGTCACCTACCTGACCGGCGACATCTTCGCGACGGCCGAGGATCCCCTGTTCAACTTCCAGATCGCGCAGCCCTTCAACAGCGATCAGACGGCGAACATCCACGGCTGGGAGTTCGCAATCCAACACCGTCTGTGGGAAACCGGGCTCGGCGTCATCCTGAACTACACGATCGTGGATGGCGACGCGAAGTTCGACAACACGCTCGATCCGAACGTGGGGCAGTTCGCGCTGACGGGCCTGAGCGACAGCGCCAATGCGGTGCTCTACTACGACAAGGGCGGCATCCAGGCGCGCGTGGCCTACAACTGGCGTGACGAGTTCTACAACGGCGGCTCGTTCGATCCCACCTATGTCGAGGCCTATGGCCAGGTGGACGCCAGCGCGAGTTGGGAGTTCGTGCCCGGCCTCACCGCCTTTGTGGAGGCCATCAACCTCACGGGAGAGAGCCGGCGCGGACATCGGCGCTCCGACAATTTCGTGACGTTCGCACAGCCGGGCTATGCTCGCTACTCGGGTGGTATCCGCTTCACCTTCTGATCCGGACGCCCGCCGCCGACACGAAGCTGCGAAAGGGGTCGGCTCGAAAGAGTTGGCTTCTTTCGCGCTTCGGCGGCACCTTCGCTGGCGGTGCATCCGCGCCGCCGTGCCAGGATTGAACCGCCGACATGCCCAACCATGCCATTCTGACTGCCGACGCCCACCGCAACCTCAAGGTCCGCAGCGACCGTGCGGGGGACGCCGGGGACGCCGTGATGTGCGCCATGGTCGTGCCGGACGAGTTCCGGCAGGTGCAGAACGAATATCCCATCCTGTTCCGCCGCAACCTGGAGCAGGACAGCTTCGCGGCGTTCGCGATGTTCGGTTTCGAAGATGGCGAGAACCTGTTCCTCGAAGGCAGGCGCTGGGCGGCCCGCTACCTGCCGCTTTCGATCGCGATCCAGCCGTTCCTGATCGGACGACCGGCGGGCATCGATGCGCCCGAGCGGCAGGTACACATCGACCTCGACAGCCCCCGCCTGGGTTCCGAGGGTGTCCGCATCTTCGAGGAGGATGGGAGCCCCACTTCCTATCTAGAGGCCGTGATCGAGAAGCTGCGCGTGCTGGATGCAGGCTATGCCGCGTCTGCCGGCTTCTTTGCGGCATTGCGTCGGTACGATCTGCTCGAACCGCTGTCGCTGGAGGTGCCGCTTCCCGACGGGACCACCCATCGCCTGGTCGGCTTTCACGTCATCGACGAGGCCAGGTTGCGGGCGCTCGATCCAGCCGAAATCGCCGAACTGCATGGCGCCGGGCACCTGATGCCGCTCTACATGGCGCTCGCGTCCCTTGCCAACATCGGCGCGCTGGTAGCGCGCAAGAGCCAGCGCCTGCGCCATGGCTGAGGGCGGAGGCGGCATTTTCGCGGATCTGCCTCCGGTGCCGGGGGAGGCGGTGGCCGATGCGGCCGCACTCGACACGCTGCTGCACACCGCGACCCGGCCATTCGTGGTCCGGGGACTGGTGGCCGATTGGCCGCTGGTCGCCGCCGGCCGTCGATCGGCGCGTGACGCGCGTGCCTATCTGCTGGAGCGGCGGCGCGACCTGCCTTTCACCGTCTCGATCGGCCAGCCGGGATCGGACGGTCGGCTGTTCTACGACGATGCGATGGGGATGAACTTCCGTATCGCGCGTGCCAAGCTACCGGAGATCTTCGCCCAGATCGACCGCGCGGAGCAGGATCCGGCCGCCCCCCCGATCTACCTCGGATCGATCGACGTCCACGGCTTCTTCGACGGCCTGCATGCCGAGAACCACGTCGATCTGGGCGAGCGCCAGCCTCTGGCGAGTATCTGGATCGGTACGCGCACGCGCATCGCCGCGCACAACGACCATCCCGACAATCTCGCCTGCGTCGCGGCGGGGCGGCGACGTTTTACACTCTTCCCGCGCGAGCAGTTTCGTAACCTCTACCTGGGCCCGGTGGACAACACGCCCGCGGGGCGCGCGGTCAGCATGGTGGACTTCAACGCCCCCGACTTCGCCCGCCATCCCCGTTTTCGCGACGCGCTGGCGCATGCGCAAGTCGCCGAGCTGGAGCCGGGCGACGCCATCTACATCCCGTCGATGTGGTGGCATCATGTCGAGGGACTCGCCGCGTTCAACATCCTGGTGAACTATTGGTGGCGCGACACGCCGCGCTGGCTTGGCCAGCCGCAGGACGCGCTCAACCACGCCATGCTCACCATCCGCGACCTGCCCGAGGACGAGAAGCGCCACTGGCGCGACATGTTCGACTATTACGTCTTCCAAAACGGGGAGGAAGTTGTGGCGCATATTCCCGAAGGCGCACGCAGCGTGCTCAATCCGCTGACGCCCGAAAGCGCCGGGCGCATCCGGTCCTTCCTCCTGCGGGCGCTCAGCCGATGATCGGCGGCAAGCGCATGCGGCGCATCGTGGTCGCGGGCGGCGGCACGGCGGGATGGATGGCAGCCGCGGCGATCGCGCGCACCATGGGCCGCGCCGTTGAGGTAACGCTGGTCGAATCAGACGCGATCGGCACGGTCGGCGTGGGCGAATCGACCATCCCGCCGCTCATCAACTTCAACCGGCTGCTCGGGATCGACGAGGCCGCGTTCATGGCCGCCACCCAGGCGACCTTCAAGCTTGGCATCCAGTTCGAGAACTGGATGCTGCCGGGGCACCGCTACTTCCACTCCTTCGGCTTCACGGGGAAGGATCATTGGTCGGCAGGGTTCCAGCATTTCTGGTTGTACGGCCGCACCCGCGGGCACGACGCACCTTATGATGCCTATTGCGTCGAGCTGATCGCTGCGCTGGAGGGCAAGTTCGGTCACCTGCCGGGGGATCGGGCGAACTATGCCTATCAGCTCGACGCCACCCTTTATGCTCGCTTCCTGCGCACGATGGCCGAGGGGGATGGTGCTCGGCGGGTCGAGGGCAAGATCGCGCAGGTCGAACTCGACGGCGAGTCCGGCGACATCGCCGCGCTGGTGCTGGAAAGCGGCACTCGGGTAGGGGGCGACCTCTTCCTCGACTGCACGGGCTTTCGCGCGCTGCTGATCGAGCAGACGCTCCACACCGGCTATGATGATTGGACCCACTGGCTGCCGTGCGACTCTGCGATCGCGGTGCAGACGGACAATGTGGGTCCGCCCGTCCCGTACACGCGCGCGATCGCGCACGACGCGGGCTGGCAATGGCGCATCCCGCTTCAGCACCGCACCGGCAACGGTCTGGTCTATTGCAGCCGCTATCTTGGCCGCGACGCGGCGCTGGAACGATTGCTCGGCAATCTTGAGGGGGCGGTGCGCACCGAGCCCAATCACCTGCGCTTCACCACCGGCGTGCGCCGGCGGCAGTGGGTGCGCAACTGCGTGGCGATCGGCCTGGCCGGGGGCTTCGCCGAGCCGCTGGAGTCGACCAGCATCCACTTGATCCAGCGTGCGGTGCTCCGCCTGATCCGGATGCTGCCGCTGTCCGAGGTGAGCCCGCGCGACATCGCCGAGTTCAACGAACAGCAGCTCCAGGACATGACGCAGGTCCGCGACTTCCTGATCCTGCACTACAAGGCCACCGAGCGGCGGGACAGCGCTTTCTGGCGGCATTGCGCGGACATGGAGATCCCGGACAGCCTCACCCAAAAAATCGAGCTGTTCCGCGAAACCGGCCGCGTGTTCCGCAAGAATGAGGAGCTGTTCGCCGAGAACAGCTGGGTGCAGGTGATGATGGGGCAGGGGATCGAACCCCGCGCCTGGCACCCGATCGCCGAAAAGCTGCGCGACGAGGAGCTTGCGCGGCTGCTCACGACCCTGCGGGAAAATGTCGCACGGACGGTCGCCGCGATGCCGCGGCACGCCGACTATGTGGCGAGCTATTGCGGGGCCGCCCGCGAACAGGCGGCTTGAGGCGGATGGCGCGCCGCCGCCAGCGCGTGACGATCAAGCACGTCGCAGCCGACGCGGGCGTGTCGCTGCAGACCGTGAGCCGCGTCATCAACAAGGAGCCCAACGTCCGCGCGGAAATGGCGGAGCGGGTGCAGGCCTCGATCGATCGGCTCGGCTATGTTCCCTCGATCGCGGCGCAGCGCATGGGAGGATCGCGTTCCTATCTCATCGTGGCGCTGAACGACCGGCAGCGCACCATCGAGGATTGGCGCAACCGGCAGGGCACCGACTGGGTCGACCAGATGCTGCTGGGCGGCATGCTCACCTGTGCCGAGCACGGCTACCGCATGATCGTCGAACTGGTCGACACGCACAGCGACCATATCGAGCGCGAGCTGTCCGCCGCGCTCGCCGCGCTCCAGCCCGATGGAGTGATCCTGACGCCGCCGCACTCGCACAACCCGCTGATCACCGGCTTGCTTGCCGAGCAGCATATCTGCTTTGCGCGCGTAGGTTCGCTGGTCGAGGGCGCGGGCTTCCGGCTCACCATGGACGACCAGCATGCCGCCGTGCTGGCGACCGAGCATCTCCTGGAACTGGGCCACCGCCGCGTCGGCTTCATCGCGGGGCCGAGCGACTATGAACTGAGCGGCTGGCGCACCGAGGGCTGGCGCTCGGCCATGGCCGCAAATGGCTTGGCGGCAGAGCTGCTGGCGGTGGGCGACTTCGGCTATGACTCCGGCCGGGCGGCGGCGGAACGACTTCTGGCCAGCGCCGATCCCCCGACGGCGATCATCGCCAGCAGCGAGCAGATGGCGATCGCCACGCTTGACGCCATTCGCGCGCGCGGGCTGGAGGTGCCGGGCGACGTGTCGCTGGTGAGTTTCGACGACACGCCGATCATGCGCTTTACCCACCCGCCGCTTACCGCCGTGGTGCAGCCGATCGCGGAAGTGACTGCCCGCGCCGTCGAGTTGCTGATCGCGGCGCAGGGCGGCGGGGAGCGCGAGGGCGCGCCGGTGGTGGTGCCGGCGAGGCTGACGGTACGGGAGTCGACGGCGGCACCACGCAGATAGCAGGGGAGCGACGCAGGCCGCTCCCCTTCCGCCACGCTTACAGGTTCAGCAGCGCCGGGTCGCCGCCCTGGGCCGTGATGTTGACCGACACCGCGCGTTCCGTGGCGTAACGCAGCAGCGCGTGCGGGCCGCCCGCCTTGGGGCCGGTGCCCGACAGGCCCTCGCCGCCGAACGGCTGCACGCCCACCACCGCGCCGATGATCGAGCGGTTCACATAGACGTTGCCCGCGGGCACCAGGTCGCGGATCTGCTCGGCGAAGCGCTCGATGCGGCTGTGGATGCCCAGCGTCAGCGCATAGCCCGTGTCGGCGAGCTGCCGGCCGATGCTCTCCAGCTCGTCGGCGCGATAGCGATAAATGTGCAGAATCGGCCCGAACACTTCCTTGCCCAGGAAGTCCGGGCGCGGCACTTCGGCCAGCACCGGGCCGAAGAAATTGCCGCGCGTGCCCCACACGCCGGGATCGACGCGCTTGAGGATCTTCGCCTCGCGTTCCAGCCGGGCGGCGTGTTCCTCCAGCATCGCCTGAGCGTCGGCGTCGATTACCGGGCCGACGTCGGTGGCGGCATCGGCAGGGTCGCCGACCACCAGCGTGTCGACCGCACCGACCAGCGTCGCGATCAGCTCGTCTGCGGACTCCTCCGGTACGAACAACAGCCGCAGTGCCGAGCAGCGCTGCCCGGCCGAACCGAGCGCGGAGACGACCACGTCGTCGACCACCTGCTCCTTGAGTGCAGTGGTGTCGACGAACATCGCGTTGAGACCGCCGGTTTCGGCAATGAACGGCAGGATCGCGCCGGGACGGTTGGCGAGCTGCCGGTTGATGATCCAGGCGGTGTCGGTGCCGCCGGTGAAGGCGACGCCGTGGACCAACGGGTGGCCGACCAGCGCCGCGCCGACGGTCGCGCCGTCGCCCGGCAGCAGCGCGAGCAGGTCCGCGTCGAGCCCGGCGCGGTGGAACAGCCGGATCGCCTCGGCCGCAACCAGCGGGGTCTGCTCGGCAGGCTTGGCGAGCACGGCGTTGCCCGCAGCGAGCGCGGCGGCGATCTGGCCGGTGAAGATCGCGAGCGGGAAATTCCACGGGCTGATGCACACGAAGGTACCGCGGCCACGCAGTTCGAGGTGGTTCGTCTCGCCCACCGGACCGGTGAGCGGCTGGAGCCCGGAGAACTGTTTCTCGGCCAGATGCGCGTAGTAGCGGCAGAAATCGACCGCCTCGCGTACTTCGGCGACACCGTCGTTCAGCGTCTTGCCCGCCTCGCGCGACAGCAGCGCCACGAAGCGATCCATTTCGGCCTCGAGCGCATCGCCCATCGCGCGCAGCACGACGGCGCGACCGGCGCCGCCCTTGCGGTCCCAGGCCGGCTGGGCAGCGCGCGCGACACGGGCGGCGAGGTCGATGTCCTCCGCGGTCGCTTCGCTCACCGCGCCGATCAGGCGGCTGCGGTCGACCGGGCTGGTCATCGGCTGCGGTCCCTTGCCAGCCAGCAGGCGCCCGCCGACGATCGGGCCGGCGGAGATAGTGTCGGCAGCACCGAGATCGGCGGCCAGGCGTGCGGTGGCTCGCTCGCTGTCGCGGCTATAGTCCCGACCGAGCGGATTGCGGCGGGTGGCGCCATAGAGATCGCCCGGCACCGGGATGCGCGGATGGCGGCCGGGCTGCGCCTGCACCGCCGCGATCGGATCGCCGACCACGGTCTCGGCCGGCACGCGCTCGTCGAGCAGGGCGTGGACGAAGCTGGTGTTGGCGCCGTTCTCCAGCAGGCGGCGGACCAGATAGGGCAGCAGCTCCTCGTGCCCACCGACCGGCGCATAGGCGCGCAGGGTGAAGCGGTCGCCGGCCGAGCGGTACAAGGCCTCGCCCATGCCGTGCAGGCGCTGGTGTTCGATGCGGACGCCGGCGCGATCGGCCATGCGCCGCACCGCCGCCAGCGTGTGCGCGTTGTGGGTCGCGAACTGCGGGTAGAGGCTGGGTGCCGCGCGGATCAGCTGTTCGGCGCAGACGAGGTAGGAGAGGTCGGTCGCCGGCTTGGTGGTGAACACCGGATAATCCGGGCGGCCGCCGACCTGAGAGCGCTTGATCTCGCTGTCCCAATAGGCGCCCTTGACCAGCCGCACCATGATGCGTCGGCCGCTCGACTGGGCCAGCGCCTCCAGCCCGGCGATCACCGCACGACCGCGCTTCTGATAGGCCTGCACGACGACGCCGAGGCCGGTCCAGCTGCCGAGTTCCGGCTCGCGCACCAGCCGCTCGATCAGCTTGAGCGAGAGCACCAGCCGCTCCGACTCCTCGGCGTCGATGGCGAGGTTGAGGTCGTGCCTGGCGGCGATCTTCGCCAGCCGCACCATGCGCGGGTAGAGTTCTTCCCACACCCGCGCTTCCTGCACCGCCTCATAGCGGGGGCAGAGCGCCGACAGCTTGACCGAGACGCCGTGGCCGTCCTCCGGCGAAAGCCCGGCACCACGCGCGCGGCCGACCGCCTCGATCGCATCGGCATAGATGCGCTCGTAGCGCGCGGCGTCCTCGGCCGTGCGCGCGCCTTCGCCCAGCATGTCGAACGAGCAGAGATAGCCCTCGCGCTTCGCTCGGCTGAGCGCGCCCTCGATGGTGCGGCCGAGCACGAACTGCTCGCCCATCATCTTGACCGCGGCGCCGACTGCCTGGCGGATCACCGGCTCGCCCACGCGCGCGGCCAGGCGCTTGGCCCAGCCGGAAAGGTCGGTGCGCGCTTCCTCGTCCACGTCGATCAGCTTGCCGGTCAGCATCAGCCCCCAGGTGGAGGCGTTGACGAACAGGCTGTCGGAGCCGCCGAGATGGCTCGCCCAATCGGCCGAGCCGATCTTTTCCGCGATCAGCCGGTCGCGCGTCTCGGCGTCGGGCGTCCGCAGCAGCGCCTCGGCCAGGCACATCAGCGCCAGGCCTTCCTTGGTGCCGAGCGAGAATTCCTGAAGGAAGCTTTCGACCACGCCCTGCTTGCGGGTGGAGGCGCGCGCCGCCTTCACCAGCCCCACCGCATCCTGGCCGATCAGGCTGCGCTCCTCCAGCGACAGCGGAACCGCGCGCAGCAGGTCTGCGACCGTTTCCTCTTCGTCCTGGTACTGCAGGGCATCGAGGTGGTTCCAATCGAACGAACGAAGCATGCGGCTCTCCGGCGGGATTTCTTGCAAGTTGCTCCGGCAGCTATGCGAAAGCCTGCCGATTGTGCTTTGCATTTTGCCGGGTCCCGCCGAATCCTCGGGACCTAATGGCGGTTGAGCCGAAGGATCTTCGATGGACGCAATGGACCGCAAGCTGCTGCGCGTGCTGCAGGAGGACGGGCGCATTACCAACCAGGCGCTTGCCGAACGCTGCGGGCTATCGCCCGCCGCCTGCTTCGACCGGGTGAAGCGGCTGCGCGCCACTGGCGTCATCACCGGCTACACGGCGCTGCTCGATCCCGGACAGCTCGACCGCGCGCTGATGATCTTCGTCGAGGTGCTGCTGGATCGCACCACCGACGACGCCTTCGCCGCCTTTGCCGAGCATGTCCGCCGGGTGCCGGACGTGCTGGAGTGCCACATGGTCGCCGGAGGCTTCGACTATCTGCTCAAGGTGCGGGTCGCCGACATGGCCGCGTACCGCGCCTTTCTGGGAGATACGCTGGTGGCGATGCCCGGCATTCGCGAGACGCGGACCTATGCAGTGCTGGAGGAAGTGAAGGCGACGACGCGGTTGCCGCTGTAAGCGGTCAGCCGAGCAGTTGCCGATACAGCGCCGCATAGCGTGCGCCGCTGTTGTCCCAGGAGAAGTCAGCAGCCATGCCGCGGCGCTGCATCTGCCGCCAGCGCGGACCGTCCCGATACAGCGCGATCGTGCGCGCGATCGCGCCGCGGAGCGCCTGCGGTGTGACGCCGTCGAACTGCACGCCGGTTGCGACTCCGGCGTCCAGCGCGGCGACATTGGCGTCGATCACCGTGTCGGCCAGCCCCCCGGTGCGCGCCACCACCGGCACGCAGCCATAGGCGAGGCCGTAGAGCTGGGTCAGCCCGCACGGCTCGAAGCGGGACGGGATCAGGATCGCGTCGGCACCGCCCTGCAACAGGTGGGACAGCGGCTCGTCATAGCCGATCTCCACGCCGATGCGGCCGGGGTGGCGGTCGGCTGCGGCGCGGAACGCATGTTCGAGCGCCGCGTCGCCGGAGCCGAGCATCGCCAGGCGCCCGCCCATCGCGACCAGATCGTCCAGTAGCCCGGCAAGAACGTCCATGCCCTTTTGCCAGGTCAGCCGGCTGACGACGGTGAAGATCGGACCCTCGCCATTCAGGCCGAAGCGGGCTTCCACGGCGCGCGTGTTGGCGGCGCGCGCATCCAGCGTGTCGGCACCGTACCGCGCGGCCAGCAGCGGATCGGTCGCCGGGTTCCACACCGCTGGGTCGATGCCGTTGAGGATGCCCGTGACCCGGGCACCGCGCGCGGCGATCAGCCCCTCCAGCCCCATGCCGAACTCCGGCCGGCGGATCTCCTCGGCATAAGTGGGGCTCACCGTGGTGATGGCATCGGCCGCCCACAGCCCCGCCTTCAGCAGGCCGACTGCGCCGTAATACTCGACCCCTTCGATGCCCCAGGCATGCTGCGGCAACTCGAGGGCCGGGAACACGCCCGCATCGAAGCTGCCCTGGAAGGCGATGTTGTGGATCGTGGCGACGCTCTTCGTGCCCTGTGCGTTGCCGCCGAACCGCAGATAGGCGGGGGCGAGCCCTGCCTGCCAGTCATGGGCGTGCAGCACGTCGAAGCGCTGGTTGCCGATCGCGCCCGATGCCAGGTCCGCGGCTGCCCGCGAGAGGGCAGCGAAGCGGCGCCAGTTATCGTCCCAATCGCGCCCCGCTGCATCGGCGTAGGGGCCGCCCTCGCGTGCGAACAGTGCCGGTGCGTCCAGCACCCATAGCGGATGTTCACCGAGCGAACCGGCGAGCAACCGCGCCTCCACGCCCAGCAACGCGGGCCAGTGATGCACGACCTGCGCGTCGGCCATCTGCGCCAGGACCTTGGGATAGCCCGGCAGCAGCGTGGTCGTGGCCACGCCGTGCGGCGCCAGGGCATCCGGCAGTGCGCCGACCACGTCGGCAAGGCCGCCGGTCTTGACCAGCGGATAGGCTTCCGACGCGACCGACAGCGCGCGGATCATGCTAGCCGGTCGATCATCGGCTGGGTGATTAGGCACACGCCACTTTCAGTCCGACGGAAACGGCGTGCGTCGAGCACCGGATCCTCACCGACCACCAGCCCGTCGGGGATGTGGACGCCCGCGTCCACCACCACCTTGGTGAGCCGTGCGTTGCGGGAGATCTTGCAGCGCGGCAGGATCACCGCCTGCTCCAGCGTGGCGAAGCTGTGTGCGCGCACCCCGGTGAAGACCAGGCTGTTGCGGATGGATGCGCCCGAGATGATGCAATCGCCCGAGATCAGCGAGCTGGTCGCCTCGCCACGACGCCCTTCCTCGTCATGGACGAACTTGGCGGGCGGGGTGACTTCCGAATAGGTCCAGAGCGGCCAGCTGTGGTCGTAGAGATCGAGCTTGGGGACCACGTCGGTCAGGTCGATATTGGCTTCCCAATAGGCGTCCACGGTGCCGACGTCGCGCCAATAGGCCTCGCGCTCCTCTGGCGCACGCACGCAGGAATCGGAGAAGCGATGCGCCACCGCATTCCCGTGGCGGACCAAATAGGGGATGATGTCCTTGCCAAAATCGCGCGCCGAGTTCGGATCGGCGGCATCGCGGCGCAGCTGTTCGATCAGCAGCGAGGTGTTGAAGACGTAGATGCCCATCGAGGCAAGCGCCACGTCCGGGCGGCCCGGCATCGCCGGCGGATCGGCAGGTTTTTCGACGAAGTCGGTGATGCGGTCCTGCGCATCGACGGCCATCACGCCAAAGCCGCTCGCTTCCAGCCGCGGCACTTCCATGCAGGCGACCGTCACGTCCGCGCCGGACTGGCAATGCTGCTGGAGCATCAGCTCATAGTCCATCTTGTAGATGTGGTCGCCCGCCAGGATGACCATGTATTCCGGCGCGTAGCTCTCGATGATGTCGATGTTCTGGTACACCGCGTCGGCGGTGCCCTCGTACCACTGGTACTCGCTGATGCGCTGCGAGGCTGGGAGGATGTCGAAGCCTTCGTTGCGCTCGCGGCGCAGGAAGTTCCAACCGCCCTGCAGGTGGCGGATCAGCGAATGGGCCTTGTACTGGGTGGCGACCCCGATGCGGCGGATGCCGGAGTTGATCGCATTCGAGAGCGCGAAGTCGATGATGCGCGACTTGCCGCCGAAATAGACCGCGGGCTTGGCGCGGACGTCGGTCAGCTCCGCCAGCCGGCTACCGCGCCCGCCCGCCAGCACATAGGCCATGGCGTCGCGTGCCAGCGGCTGCCCGCGTCTCTCGATCATCGTATCTCTCCCGTTCGCGTTTGTCGTTATGGTTGCAGAACGCTTAATCCGGCGTCCGGGTTCTCTGGCGGCTTCTCTGGAGCAGGTCAGGCGACGTGCCAGATGTCGCGCGCATATTCGCGGATGGTCCGGTCCGACGAGAACCAGCCCATGCCGGCCACGTTGCGGATCGCCGCGGCACCCCAACCGGCGGGATCACGCCAGCGCCGGTCGACCTCGCGCTGGGCGGCGGCGTAGCTCTCGAAGTCCGCCGCCAGGAAGAACCGGTCATGGTCGTAGAGCTCGCCGACCAGCCCCGCATAGCGGCTAGGATCGTCGGGGGAGAAGACGCCGGAGGCGATCGCCGACAGTGCCTGGGCAAGTGCCGGGCAGCGCTCGATCATCTCGCGCGGATGATAGTTGCGGGCCCGTTCGGCGACCTGTTCGGCGGTGAGCCCGAAGATGACGATGTTCTCGTCGCCCACGCGCTCCTTGATCTCGATGTTGGCGCCGTCGAGGGTGCCGATGGTGAGGGCGCCGTTCAGCGCCAGCTTCATGTTGCCGGTGCCAGAGGCTTCCATGCCGGCGGTTGAGATTTGCTCGGAAAGATCCGCGGCCGGCATGATCCGCTCCGCCAGCGAAACATTGTAGTTGGGCAGGAACGCGACCTTCAGCAGGCCCTGTACCGTCGGATCGCCGTTGATCCGTCGCGCGATGTCGTTCGCCAGCTTGATGATCAGCTTGGCGTTCCAGTAGCTCGGTGCCGCCTTGCCCGCGAACAGCTTGACCCGGGGGACCCACTCGCGCTCCGGATGGCTGCGGATCTGGTCGTAGAGCGCCACCGTCTCGATGAGATTGAGCAGCTGGCGCTTATACTCGTGGATGCGCTTCACCTGCACGTCGAACAGCGCGTCCGGATCGAGCGACAGGCCCATCTCGGCCCGGATGTAATCGGCGAGTGCGACCTTGTTGTCCCGCTTCACCGCGGCGAAACGCTCGCGGAAGCTGGGATCGTCCGCGAGCGGAGCGAGGCGCGAGAGCTTGGCGGCATCGTCCTTGAACGCGGGGCCGATCCCGTCGGCGATCAGCGCCGTCAGCCCGGGATTGCACTCGTGCAGCCAGCGACGCGGCGTGATGCCGTTGGTCTTGTTGTTGATGCGCTCAGGATAGAGGCGATGAAGGTCCGCGAACACGGTCTTCTTCATGAGCTCGGTGTGCAGCGCCGCCACGCCGTTGATGCTGTGCGCGCCGGCAAAGGCCAGGTTGGCCATGCGCACCCGCCGCTCGCCGCCCTCGTCGATCAGGCTGATTGCAGCGATCGCGCGGTCATCGATCCCGGGCGTCTCGCGCGCTTCCTTCAGCAGCCGGGCGTTGATCGCGTAGACGAGCTGCATGTGCCGCGGCAGCAGCCGCTCGAACAGCGGCAGCGGCCAGCTTTCCAGCGCCTCCGGCAACAAGGTGTGGTTGGTGTAGCCGAACGTCGCGCGCGCGATGTCCCAGGCTTCGTCGAAGGCCACGCCGTGATGGTCGACCAGCAGCCGCATCAACTCGGCCACCGCCACGGCCGGGTGGGTATCGTTGAGCTGGATCGCGGCTTTTTCCGGCAACGTCGTGATGTCGCCGAAATACTGCATGTGCCGGCGCACGATGTCCTGGATCGACGCGGAGGAGAAGAAATACTCCTGCCGCAGCCGCAATTCCTGCCCCGCGGGGGTGGAGTCGGCGGGATAGAGCACGCGCACCAGCGTCTCGGCCGCGACCTGGCCGGCAAGCGCCCCCTGGTGGTCGCCGGCGTTGAACCGATCCAGCCGGATCGGGTCGAAGGCGCGCGCGGTCCACAGCCTGAGCGTGTTGACCCGCCGTCCGCGCCAACCGACCACGGGGGTATCCACGGCCAGTGCCTCCAGCCCCTCGGCCGGCTTCCAGTGGACGCGCCCGTTGTCCAGGCCGACGACCTCGCCGCCGAAGCCGACCAGATAGGCGCTCTCGCGCCGCTCGAACTCCCAGGGATTGCCGTGCGCGAGCCAGGTTTCGGGCAGCTCGACCTGCCAGCCGTCATCGATGCGCTGGCGGAACATGCCGTTCACGTAGCGGATGCCATAGCCATAGGCGGGCAGGTCCAGGCTCGCCAGGCTCTCCATGAAGCACGCCGCCAGACGTCCGAGGCCGCCGTTGCCCAGCGCCGCATCGGGCTCGATCGCCTCGATCTCGGCAAGGTCGATCCCGAGCTCCTCCAGCGCATCGCGCACCTCGGAGTCCCGGCCGAGGTTGGCAAGTGCGTCACGCAGCAGCCGGCCGATCAGAAACTCCAGGCTGAGATAGTAGACCCGCTTGGCACCGGCGGCGTGGGCGGCCCGCGTGGACTCCATCCACCGATCGATGATGTCGTTGCGCAGCGTCAGGATCGTCGCGGCGAGCCAGTCGTGCGGGTGCGCCGCCCGCTCGTCCTTGCCGATGCGGTGCTTGAGGGTGTCGACGATCTGCGCGGCAAGCGGGGACTGGGTCATGGGTGCGCCGTATCAAAGGGCAGGGAAGGAGCTTGTACCGCGCGGTCCCCCGCTGTCATTACGGAATGATAAGGATCGCGGTCGGTTCGTCGCAGAGCAGGGCGCCGACGCGCGTTTCGACGCCCTCCGGAAGCCCGTCCAGGACGGTATCGGCCCACCAGTCGCGAGCGGGTGTCGGCGTTTTGGTGCCGGCGGTCGCCTCTGCGGTCCGCAGCGCCACGACGGCGAGCAGCCTCTCTTCGCCCGCCGTCCTCGTGAAGGCGAGGACATGGTCGGCCTGGGGACCACGAACGTCGACCGGTCGATAATCGCCGCTGGCGAACAGCGCCGGGTGCTGGCGCCGCAATCCCAGCAGCCTTGCGATCAGCGCAAGCTTCTCCGCACCCTGCCGGCCGGGATCGGCGAGCAGCTGCGCGCGCAGCTCATAGTCGACGGGGCGGCGGTTGTCGGGATCGACCAGGCTATAGTCGGGCAGTTCGGTGCCCTGATAGCAGTCGGGTACCCCCGGGACTGTATAGCGTAGCGCCACCTGCGCCAGCGAGTTGGCGCGCGCCGGGGCCGCCGTCCTGGTGAGGAATGCCTGAAGGTCCGCGAGGAAGTCGCCCGACTTGCCCGGATCGAGCAGCGCCCGGACCAGCCCCTCGGCCGCGCCCTCATAGGCTTCGTTGGGAGCCTCCCACGAGGACCGCAGCTTGGCTTCCCGAAGCGCCTTCTGCTGCCAGGCGACGACGCGGTCGGCAAAGGCGACCAGGCCGTCGGCGTCGTCGATCGCCAAGCCGTCCGGCCAGGCGCCGAACAGGGTCTGGAAGAGCATGTAGACGTCACCCGGATCCACGCCATCCGCAAAGGGAGCGGCCAGGGCGTGCCAGCGCAGCACCGTCTCCCGCCAGGTGTCGGGCAGCTCGCTCAGCACTGCGAGGCGGGCGCGCATGTCCTCGCCGCGCTTGTGGTCGTGGGTGGCGGTCGCGAGCATGCCGCGCGGGAAGCGCTCGGCCCGGCCGACGGCATCGGCGTGAAACTCGGCGATGCTGGCGGAAAAGCGCGTCGCGTCGAAGCCGACGTCGTTGCGCGAGAGCAGGCGGCCGTAGCGGTAGAAGGCGGTGTCCTCCACCGCCTTGGCTGCGATCGGCGCCGAAAGCTGCTGGAAGCGGCGCACCGCCTCCGCCGCGAGTTCGGTGTCCCCCGGCCCTGTGCCGGCGAGCCATTCCAGCACGCGGTCGACCACCGCCTCCTCGCCGGGAGGCACATGGGCGGCGACGCGGTTGCGCGCGATCTCGCGGATCTCGGCGTCGCCCTCGGGCGCGGCGTCTCCGGTTCCGTAGGTGCGGTAGACGGGGAACACCCAGAGCAGGCGCTCGATCGCGCGGCGCAGCATGCCGCGGGTGAGGCCCTCGGTCTCGGGCGTGGAAGCGGCCAGCGCCGTGAAGGCCTGGACGCACCGCGTCAGCTGGCCTTCGAAAGCCCAGGCGAGCATGTGGCGCCGTGCCTCGAGCTCCTCGGCCTCGAAGTCCGCCGGGCGGCCGCTGATCTCCTCCCACAGCCGGTCGAGCGGGGCCTCGCCTTCCGGCGCGTGGAGGAGCGCGGCCACTTCCTCCATGAAGTCATAGCCGCTGGTGCCGTCGACGCCCCAGTCGTCCGACAGGGGCTCGCCCGCGCCCAAAATCTTCTCGATCACCAGATAGGCGGGGCCCGGCGGGGCGTCCGCCGGCCGGGGCGTGGCATCCAGGCGCGCACGCAGGGTACGGCAATAGCCGGCGGGATCGGTCAGCCCATCGACATGGTCGACCCGGACGCCATCGATCAGCCCCTCGGCATAGAGGCGCAAGGGGAGGGCGTGGACGGCCTCGAACACCTCGGGGTCTTCGATACGCAGGCCGGCGAGTTCGCTCACCGTGAAGAAGCGCCGCCAGTTGAGCGCGTCGTTGGCGGTGCGCCACGACGCCAGGCGGTAGTGCTGGCGCTCCAGCAGCGCGCGGATCTCCTGCGGATCGGTGATCGCGTCGCCCGCCTGGTCTTCGTCGCGCAGCGGGAAGCGGTGCTCGCCGTAGGCGGAGACGAAGCGCTTGCCGTCCTCGACGACGACCTCGATCGCGCCCTGCTCCAGTGCTTCCGACAGCGACGTGCCGAGCACCGGCAGCAGCACCGGCTCGCGCCAGTCGATGTCGAAGAAGCGGGCATAGGCGCTGCCCTGCCCGTGGGCGAGCACGTCCATCCACCAGCCATTCTCGCTGCCGGCGACGCCCATGTGGTTGGGCACGATGTCGATGATGACGCCCATGTCGCGCGCGCGCAGCGCCTTCACCAGGCTGCGAAACGCCTCCTCGCCGCCCAGTTCGGGATTGATCGTGGTCGGGTCGACCACGTCATAGCCGTGGGTCGAGCCCGAGCGTGCCGTCGTGATCGGCGACGCGTAGACGTGGCTCACTCCAAGCCGGTCGAGATAGGGAACCAGCGCCTCGGCATCGGCGAAGGTGAAGTCGCGGTGGAACTGGAAGCGATAGGTGGCGCGCGGAGTCATCCGTTCCTCATGGCGTTGATGCGGGCGACGCGCCGGGCGACGTCGGGCCGGTCGAGCAGCTCGGGGGTGGGCGCCGGCATGCGCCGCCGCCAATTGGGGTGTTCGTCGATCGTTCCGGGCAGGTTCGGCTGTTCCTCGGCGCCGATCAGGTCCTCGATCGGCAGGATCGCGAGTTCGCACGGCGTACCGGCGACGAAGGCGAGGGCGGCGTCCACCGCGGGCGCCGAATCGTCGGACGGCTCGGGCGCATCTGCCACGCCCGCGTCGCTGAACGCCTGCCACAGCAGCGCGCGTTCCTCGGCGCGGGTGGCGCGCTCGTCGGCTTCGACGGCATCGGGCCGGGTCCGACCCAGCCGCCAGTTCCAGTCGATGTCGCGCTCGACCCACCAGCCGGCGACGGTCGCCAGGTCATGGGTGCCGGTCATCGCCGCGGCCTCCTGCGACCAGCGGTCTGCAGGGATGAACCCGTCCTCATCGCGCTCGAACGGAAGCACGCGCATGCCCAGCATGCCGCGCTCGTCCATCTTCGGCCGGAAGCCTTCGGGCACGGTGCCCAGGTCCTCGCCGATCACCACCGCACGGGCGCGGTGCGATTCGATCGCGAGCACGCGCAGCATGTCGTCGAGCGGCATGGTCAGATAGGCGCCGTCGCGTGGCGACGCGCCCTCGGGCACCACCCACAGGCGGCGCAGGCCCAGCGCATGGTCGATGCGGATGCCGCCGGCATGGTCGAGCGCCGCGCGCAGCGTCGCGATGTACGGCTCGAACGCGGTCCGCTGGAGCGCGCGCGGGGAAAAGCCGGTGATGCCCCAGCTCTGCCCTTCCGGCCCGAGCAGGTCGGGCGGCGCGCCGAGCGACAGGCCGGTGAGCAGGTCGTCGCGGCGGCTCCACGCGTGGCTGCCGCCGCCGTCCATCCCCACGGCGAGGTCGGCGATCAGCCCCAGCGCCATGCCGCCATCGGTCGCGGCGCGCTGGGCAGCGTCCAGGCTGCGCTTCGCCAGCCACTGGCAGAAGAGGTAGAAGTCCACCTCCTCCGCATGCTCGGCCGCAAAGCGCGCGACGGCGTCGCCGGCAGGATCGTGGAAGACGGCCGGCCAACCCTGCCAACCCGTCGCGCCGCTCTCCTGGAAGAAGTGCGCGTGCAGCGCCTCGAAGCGGGCATGGCGCAGCAGTTCGTCCCCGCCCTTGCGCGCATAGTCGGCTACCTCGGCGCGCACCGCGTCGCTGCGGGCGGCAAAGGCGGCACGCAGCTGGCGCAGCCGGGCAGGGATCGCGGCGCTCCAGTCGATCAGTTCGGCGGAGGCAGGCTCTTCGACGTTCGCGCCAGCCAGCGCGGGATCGGCGTAGAGGATGTTGAGGAACAGCCGGCTCGACGGCGCATAGGGGCTGTAGCGACTGGCGTCCGCGGGGAACAGCGCATGGACGGGGCTGATCGCCAGCGCGTCGGCACCCTTGCCGGCAAAGGCGCGCGCGGCTTCCGCCAGCGTGCCGAAGTCGCCAAATGCACGGTGCGGATCGCGCAGGCCTGCGATCTGAACGGCGGTTCCCCACAGGCGCTTGCCGCCGGCCGCGTCAGCCACCCCGAAGCAGCGGCGCGGGGCGATCGCCAGACGGATCGTGTGGTCGCCCTGCACCAGCTGATAGTAGCCGGGCACGTCGATCGCCGGCAGGCTTAGGCCGGACCGGTCCTTTGTGAGGGTGACGGAACGCCGATCGCCCGCCTCCGTCACGAGCTCAACGGGCCCTTCGCGCAGGCAACCAGCGGGCAGCGCCACCGGCTTGCCCACATCTGCCGAAACGAAGCTGCACGATGCGGCTTGGTCCTCGGCAAGGTGCCGGCGGCTCTCGGCAATCGCGGCGGGGCTGTCCGCGGGCAGGCCGAGCGCCGCGAGCACGGCGACCAGCGCCTCGTCCGACACGCGCTGTGGGTCGCCGGCGGCGTCCTCCCAGTCGATCAGCAGCCCCGCTTCGGTCGCGAGGCTGTGGAGCGGGCTCATGCCTCCACCCAGACGGCGACGCTCGCGGGCGCGCCCGGTTCGCCGTGCGCGAACAGCGGCTGCGCGAGCTCGGGGAAAGAAACCCCCGTGTCGCCCAGGTTCAGCGCGATGGTCAGCGTCGCACCGTCGCCCATTCGCCAACGGGCGACCACCGCCGCCTCGCCGACCGCTTCGGCACCCAGGCTGGTCGTGCCCTTCAGCCGCGGGACGATGTGAGTGTGGCGGAGTCCCAGCAGTTCGCCGTAGAGCGCGCGCCACGCGGCGACCTCCGGTCCGGGCTCCGGACGCGACTGGTCGAAGGTGCTGCGGGCGTTGGGATCGGGGATGCGCGCGCGCGCTTCCGGATCGGCAAAGGCCTCGAACTTCGCGAATTCCTTGCGCCGGCCCTCGCGCACCGCATCGGCGAGCTCGTCGTGGAAGTCGGTGAAGAACAGGAACGGCGCCCGGCTGCCCTCACTGTCACCCATGAACAGCAGCGGGATCTGCGGGCCCAGCAGCAGCAGCGCGGTCGCGGCGCGCAGCTTGTCGGCGTCGGCGAGCAGCGTCAGCCGCTCGCCCATCGCGCGGTTGCCAACCTGGTCGTGGTTCTGGAGGAACGACACGAAGGCCGTCGGCGGCAGGTGGCCGCTCTTGCTCCCCCGCGGCTTGCCATCGTGGTTGGGCGAACCTTCACCCTGGTAGATGAAGCCTTCCGCCAGGCAGCGCGCCAGCCGCTCGGCCGGCTTTTCCGCGAAATCCTGGTAATAGGCGCTGCTCTCCCCCGTCAGCAGGACGTGCAGCACATTGTGGAAGTCGTCGTTCCACTGCGCATTGAACCGATCAGCACCGAGACGCTGGGCGTCGTTTTCCTCATTCTCCAGCACCAGATGCACGTGCCGATCCGGGCCGACCGCCTCGCGCAGCTCGGTTGCCATGGCATCGAGGAAGCCAGGGTTGCCGATCGCGTGGACCGCGTCGAAGCGCAGGCCGTCGATCCGATATTCCTCCAGCCACATGCGTGCGTTGTCGACAAAGAAGCGGTGCACCGGCTCCGCATCGACCGCGACCGCGCCGCCCCAGGGGGTATGCACGTCGCTGTGAAAGAAGCCGCCCGCATAGGCGCCCAGGTAGTTACCGTCCGGCCCGAAGTGGTTGTAGACCACGTCCAGGAACACCATCAGCCCCAGCGCATGGGCGCGATCGACCAG
The DNA here is from genome assembly GCF_022346685.1 of Sphingomonas sp. ACRSK. Lineage (NCBI taxonomy): Bacteria > Pseudomonadati > Pseudomonadota > Alphaproteobacteria > Sphingomonadales > Sphingomonadaceae > Sphingomonas > Sphingomonas sp. ACRSK. Next base: position 79,299 of record NZ_JAKRNR010000010.1, read on the forward strand.
CGCCTTCAGCTCCTCAGGGGACCCATAGGCCTCGGCCGGGGCATAGGGGAGCACCCCGTCATAGCCCCAGTTGCGGGTGCCGCCGAACGCGTTGACCGGCATCAGCTCGATCGCGGTGACGCCCAGGTCGGCGAGCGCCGGAAGCCGTTCGGCGACGCCCGCGAACCCGCCCAGCACGCCCGCATGGACTTCCTCGATCACGGCCTCTTCCCACGGCCGGCCGACCCAGTCGGAAGTGGTCCAGCGATAGGCGTCGGGATCGACAACCACGCTCCAGCCGTGCACGCCGCCCGCCTGCGCACGCGCGGCGGGATCGGGCACCGCCAGGTCCGCGTCGAGGCGGAAGCGATAGCGGGCACCGGCACCGACCGGCGCCTCGGCCGAGAACCAGCCGTCCTCGTCGCGGGTCATGGCGACAGCCTGGCCCCCGTCGATTTCCAGCGTCACCTCCGGCCGGTCGGGTGCCCAGAGGCGGAACCGGGTCCGGTCGGCGGCGACCGGCGTCGCGCCCCAGCTGCTCACGCGGTCTGCTCCTCCGGTGCGGCTTCCGAATCGGCCGGCGCTTCCGGCTCGGCGATGTCGGCGACCCAGCGGATCAGCGCCGCGCTCTGCGGGCCGAGTTCATATTCGTTGCCGATCTCGAACGCGTCCTCCTCCGGCCGGGCGCTGTCCACCAGAACGGTACGCGGCACGTCCGGAGCGGGCAGGGTGAAGGTGATCGCGTCGCCGGACGCGTTCAGCAGCAGCGTCATGCCCTCGATCCGGCCGTCCTCCAGCTGGCGCGCACGGCGCATGACCAAGGCACGGCCTTCCGGATTGTTCCAGTCGTCCGAGCTCAGCGGCTGGCCCTGCTCGTCCCACCATTCCAGGTCGTTGATATCGGTGCCCGGCAGCTTCTCCGCATGGAGGAAGCTCGGCGCTCGCAGCAGCTCGTGCTGGTGACGCAGGGCGATCAGCCGCGACGTGAACGCAAGCAGCGCCTGCCCCTCCGGCGTGTCGCGCTTGCTCCAGTCCACCCAGCCGATCTCATTGTCCTGGCAATAGGCGTTGTTGTTGCCCCCCTGGCTGCGCCCGAACTCGTCGCCGGAAAGCAGCAGCGGCGTGCCGAGCGAGGTGAACAGGGTCGTGAGCATCGAGCGCATGACCCGCTGGCGCGCATCGTTGATCGCCGGATCGTCGGTCGGACCTTCCACGCCCCAGTTGCGCGAGTAGTTCTCGCTGTGGCCGTCGCGATTGTCCTCGCCATTCGCTTCGTTGTGGCGCTGCTCGTAGGCGACCGTGTCGGCGAGCGTGAAGCCGTCGTGTACCGCCAGCGCGTTGACACTCGCCCACGGGCGCCGCGCGCGACGGTCGAACAGGTCGCTCGATCCGGAGATGCGCGCTGCCAGTTCGCCGCGCATTGAAGGATCGCCGCGCCAGTATTTGCGCACGCCGTCGCGATACTTGTCGTTCCACTCGGCAAAGCTGGGTGGGAAGTTGCCGAGCTGGTAGCCGCCGGGGCCGATGTCCCAGGGCTCCGTCGACAGCTTCAGCCGGCCCAGGATCGGATCCTGGCGGATCACGTCGAAGAAGGCGGCGCCGGGGTTGAAGCCATGTTCCTCGCGGCCGAGCGTCAGGCCGAGATCGAAGCGGAAGCCGTCGATCCCGAACGAGGTCGCCCAGTAGCGCAGCGAATCCGCCACCATCTGGATGACGCGCGCCTTTTCCAGGTTGAGCGTGTTGCCCGTTCCGGTGTCGTTGATCGTGTAGCGCGGATTGTCCTGGACGTGACGATAATAGGTCGCGTTGTCGAGCCCGCGCCACGAGAGCGTAGGGCCGCGCTCCGATCCTTCGCAGGTGTGGTTGTAGACCACGTCCATGATCACCTCGAGCCCGGCGGCATGGAGGCGACGGACCGCCAGGCGCAGCTCGTTATGGCTGTTGCCGGCGAAATAGCTCTGCTCAGGCGCGAAATAGCTGAGGGTGTTGTAGCCCCAATAGTTGCGCAGGCCCTTTTCCTGCAGGAACCGGTCCTGCACGAACGCATGGATCGGCATCAGCTCGACGGCGGTGACGCCCAGCCGCTTGAGGTGGTCGATCACCCGCGGGTGGCTGAGCGCCGCAAAGGTGCCGCGTTCCTGGGGCGCGACCTCTTCGAACAGCTTGGTCAGTCCCTTGGCATGCGCCTCGTAGATCACCGTGTCCGACCATGGGGTGTTCGGACGGATGTCGCCCGACCAGTCGAAATGCGTGTCGACCACCACGCCCTTGGGCATGGCGGGTGCGCTGTCGCGCCGGTCGAAGCTCAGGTCTTCGCGGCGCGAGCGGACCTGATAGCCGTGCAGCGCGTCGGTCCAGCGGACCTCGCCGTGCAGCTGCTTGGCATAGGGGTCCAGCAGCAGCTTGTTGGGGTTGAAGCGATGCCCTTCCTCGGGCGCATAGCGGCCATAGGCGCGATAGCCGTAGAGGAGGCCGGGACGGGCCTCGGGCAGATAGCCGTGCCAGACCTCGTCGGTCCACTCGGTCAGCTCATAGCGCTTGATCTCGCGCCGTCCGGTCGGTTCGAAGACGCAGAGCTCGATCTTCTCGGCATTGGCGGAGAAGACGGCGAAGTTTACGCCCAGACCGTCAAACGTCGCGCCGAGCGGATAGGGCGAACCGGCTTCGAGCCGGTCGGGTAGGCTGTTCAACGAGGACCCCCTTCGAATCGTAGCACCACCGCTGCGAGCGGGGGCAACACGACGTCCGCACTGGCCGGCTGGCCGTGCAGGGGCGTCGCGGAGGCGGTAACCATTCCACCGTTGCCGATGTTCCCGCCGCCGTAAATTTCTGCATCACTATTAAGGACTTCGCGCCACTGGCCGGCGCGCGGGAGGCCGATCCGGTAGCCATGGCGCGGCTCGGGCGTCATGTTGAGCAGCACCACGCAGGACGCGGCCCGCCCGTCGCCATAGCGGGCATAGACAAAGACGCTGTTCTCCGCGTCGTCGCCCACGATCCAGTCGAACCCGGACGGGTCGGCGTCGCGGGCATGGAGCGCGGGCTCGCTCGCGTAGAGCGTGTTGAGGTCGCGTATGAGACGCTGGATGGCGGCATGCTCGGGCCGGTCGAGCAGGTCCCACCGCACCTGTGCGTCGTGGTTCCACTCCGTATCCTGGGCGAGCTCGCCGCCCATGAACAACAGCTTCTTGCCCGGATGCGTCCACATGAAGCCGAAGTACGCCCGCAGGTTCGCCAGCTGGCGCCAGCGGTCGCCCGGCATCTTGCCCAGCAGCGATCCCTTGCCGTGCACCACCTCGTCATGGCTGAGCGGCAGCACGAATTTTTCGGAGAATGCGTACACCAGCCCGAAGGTCAGCTCGCCATGATGCCAGCGCCGATACATCGGGTCGCGCTCCACATATTGGAGCGTGTCGTGCATCCAGCCCATGTTCCACTTGTAGGTAAAGCCGAGGCCTCCCTGGTGGACGGGTGCGGTGACGCCCGCCCAGGCGGTGGACTCCTCGGCCAGCGTGATCGCGCCGGGGCAGCGTTCGGCGACCAGCGTGTTCATGCGCTTGAGGAACTCGACCGATTCCAGATTCTCGCGCCCGCCGTGGATGTTGGGCACCCATTCGCCGGCGTTACGGCTGTAGTCGCGGTACAGCATCGAGGCGACCGCATCGACGCGCAGCCCGTCGATGTGGAACGTCTCCAGCCACCACAAGGCCGAGGCGAGCAGGAACCCCGCCACCTCGCGCCGGCCGAGATTGTAGATCAGCGTGTTCCAGTCCTGGTGGAACCCCTCGCGCGGATCGGCATGCTCATAGAGGTGCGTCCCGTCGAACTGGGCGAGGCCGTGCGCATCGGTCGGAAAATGCGCGGGCACCCAGTCCAGGATGACGCCGATGCCGGCGCGGTGGCACGCGTCGACGAAGCCCGCGAACTCTTCCGGAGAGCCGAAGCGCGCCGACGGCGCGAACTGCGACAGCGGCTGGTAACCCCAGGAGCCGCCGAACGGATGCTCCATGATCGGGAGCAGCTCGACATGGGTGAAGCCCATGTCCGCGACATAGGGAATCAGCCGCTCGGTCAGCCCCTGCCAGTCGAGCGTGCCAAGCGCGTCACCGTCGGGCCGCAGCCAGGAGCCGGCATGCACTTCGTAGATCGACAGCGGCGCGTTCGGAGCCTGCCGGCGTCCGCGCTCGGCCATCCAGTCGGCATCGTGCCAGCGGTAGTCCGGTGCCGGCGCGACGATCGAGCCGGTGGCCGGCGGCGCCTCCGTCTGGCGGGCGAGCGGATCGGCCTTTTGCACGATGCGCCCATCCGCGCCGAGGATCTCGTACTTATAGTGGGCACCCGGGCCGATGCCGGGGACGAACAGCTCCCACACGCCGGCACCATGATGGCGGCGCATCAGGTTGCGGCGGCCGTCCCAGCCGTTGAAGTCGCCGATCACCGACACGCGGCGCGCGTTCGGGGCCCAAACGACGAAGCTGACGCCCTCCACGCCCGCGACGGTGCGCGGCTGGGCGCCGAACACGCGCGCCAGATCCCAGTGGCGGCCCTCGTTGAACAGGTGGAGGTCGAGGTCGCCGAGCACCGGGCCGAAGCTATAGGTGTCCTCGATCTCCTGTACCCAGCCGCCCGGCCAGCGGATGGCCAGGCGATAGGGCACGTCCTCGGCAAGCGTGCCCGTCCACAGGCCGCCGTCGCAGCTGAGTTCGCCGAGGGAGCGGCCGTCGTCGCGCGTGATCAGCGCGACCGCCTCCGCACCCGGGTGGAAGCTGCGGACGACACGGCGGCCGTCCTCTTCATGCACCCCCAGCAGCGCGAACGGGTCGTCCAGCGTTCCAGCGCGCAGCGCGCCTGCGAGTGCGCCAACATCGGTCATGCGAAATCCTCGTTGAGCAGGCGGGCCGCGGCGCGGGCGAGGCCCAGCGCCGGCACGGCGATCCAGTCGGGCCGGTTGGCCGCCTCGTAGGCGACCTCATAGGCCGCCTTTTCGAGCAGGAAGAGGTCGAGCAGCGGGTCGCCGGCACCGGAATGGGGGAGCACGCCGCTCTCCGCCGCCGCTTCGCCATAGCCCGCCAGGAACGCCTCGATCGCGGAGCTGCCGAAGCGCGCATAGCGCCGCGTGGCGCGTGCCTCCTCGCGCTCGGCGCTGAACGGCAGGTTGCGCTCTGCCACCGCTGCCGCATAGTCGAACGAGCGCAGCACGCCGGCGACGTCGCGCAGCGCCAGGTCCTTGGCACGACGCTCGGCGAGCGGCTTGGCAGGCTCACCTTCGAAGTCGATCAGCATCACGTCGCTGCCGGTCACCAGCACCTGGCCCAGGTGCAGGTCGCCGTGGATGCGCGTGCGGGCGCGTCCTTCCGCACTGCGCGCGACGGCGCCCACGCGCTCCATCAGCGCGGCACGCTGCTCCGCCAGGCGGGCGAGCGCCGCATCGGCCTCCTCGCTGCCCAGCGACACGCCCTCCAGCATCAGCAGCGCGCGGTCGAGCTGCCCCGCCACGCGACCGCCCAGCCGATCGGCTTCCGCCGCGCTCATCGGCTCGGGCGCGAAGGCGGCGTCGTCGCTGTCCCGCGCCAGGACGGCGTGCATTTCGGCAAGGCGGCGGCCGAAGTTCGTCGCGAAGTTGCGATAGTTGGCGAAGTTCGCATCCTCGTCGGTGGCGAGGCGCTCGAGCACGCCGAGCGTCCACTGCCAGCCGTCGCCCTGGTTATAGACGAAGGCCTGCGCCAGCATCACCAGCGTCTCGCGATCGCCCTCGACGCGGGTCACGGTGCCGAGCATCGGCGGCACGTTGGCAAAGCCGTGGCCGGAGAGATAGCGCACCATCTCCACGTCCGGATGGATGCCAGGTGCCACCTTGCGCAGCAGCTTCAGCACGGCGCGCTGTCCCAGCACCAGCGTGCTGTTCGACTGTTCGGCCGCGAGCCATTCGGGCGCGGCGTCCGGCTCCAGGTCGAAGCCGTCGAACGCGGTGAAGCGCAGCTCGCCGCCGTCTGCGAGCGAGACCACCGTGTTGTGGTGGAGCGCCTGCACCACCGAGCGCCCGAAGCCTTCCAATGCGAAGCCGTCGGTCAGCAGGCCGACCGTGCGGCCGCGGCGCACCCGCGCCAGCGCGAGGTTCGACGCGAACGGCCCGGTGTTCTCGCCCTCCCAGGCGATGCCGAGCGGCAGCATGTAGGTGGCGGTGCCGCTGTCGGTTACGACCTCGATCTCGCCCAGCAGCAGGTCTTCGGCTGCTGGCATCGGCGTCGACCGGACCAGATGGACCGAGGCGATCGTCTCGTCCTTCGCCCCGAACCAGCGGCGCTGGGTCAGGTAGCTCGGCAGCAGGTCCTTTTCGAGGACACCGCGGTTGGCGCCCAATGCGACGTCCGCCAATTCCGGCCGCAGTACGAAGGTGTAGCGCTCGATCTCGCTCGCCGGAGCACCGCTCGACCAGCCGGGACCTTCCGCGTCCGCGGCAAGGCGGAACCAGAGGAAGCCATAGGGCGGCAGCGTCAGCAGATAGGGAAGCTGGCCGACCTTGGGGAAGGGCGTGCTGCCGAGCAGCTCGACGGGGGTGCGGCCTTCGAACTCGTGCAGGTCGAGCTCCACCGCCTGCGCCGTGCGGCCAAGGTTGGCGACGCACAGGATGGTGTCGCCCTCATGCTCGCGCAGATAAGCCAGGATCTTGCGGTTGGCGGGGCGCAGGAAGCGCTGGGTACCGCGCCCGAACGCCTGGTATTCGCGGCGCACGGCGAGCATCCGCTTGAGCCAGTTGAGCAGCGAGTGGCGATCGCGCTCCTGCGCCTCCACGTTCACCGCCTGATAGCCGTAGAGCGGGTCCATGATCGCGGGCAGCGCCAGCGCGGGAGGATCGGCGCGCGAGAAGCCGCCGTTGCGATCCGGCGACCATTGCATCGGCGTGCGCACGCCGTCGCGATCGCCCAGATGGATGTTGTCGCCCATGCCGATCTCGTCGCCATAATAGAGCACGGGGGTGCCCGGCATGGTCAGCAGCAGCGCGTTCATCAGCTCGACGCGGCGCCGGTCGCGCTCCATCAGCGGCGCAAGCCGGCGGCGGATGCCCAGGTTGATGCGCGCGCGCCGGTCTGCGGCATAGGTGTTCCACAGGTAATCGCGCTCGGCATCGGTCACCATTTCGAGCGTCAGCTCGTCATGATTGCGCAGAAAGATCGCCCATTGGCAGTTTTCGGGAATCTCCGGCGTTTGACGCATGATGTCGGTGATCGGGAAGCGATCCTCCTGCGCCACCGCCATGTACATGCGCGGCATCAGCGGGAAGTGGAACGCCATGTGGCATTCGTCGCCCTGCTCGCCGAAATACTGCTGCGTGTCCTCCGGCCACATGTTCGCCTCGGCCAGCAGCATCCGGTCGGGATAATGCGCGTCGAGGTCGGCGCGGATCTTCTTCAGGACGTCGTGGGTTTCGGGCAGATTCTCGTTCGAGGTGCCGTCGCGCTCGATCAGATAGGGGATCGCGTCGAGCCGCAGCCCGTCCACGCCCAGGTCGAGCCAGAAGTGCATCACCGACAGCACTTCCTTCAGCACCTCGGGATTGTCGAAGTTCAGGTCGGGCTGGTGGCTGTAGAAGCGATGCCAGAAATACTGCCCGGCGACCTCGTCCCAGGTCCAGTTCGACTTTTCGGTGTCGAGGAAGATGATGCGGGTGCCGGAATAGATCTTGTCATCGTCCGACCAGACGTACCAGTCGCGCTCGGGCGATCCCTTGGGCGCATGGCGCGCGCGCTGGAACCACGGATGCTGGTCCGAGGTGTGGTTGATCACCAGCTCGGTGATGACGCGCATGCCGCGCTCGTGCGCCGCGGCGATGAAGTCGCGCGCGTCGTCCATCGTGCCGTAATCGGGGCTGACGTCGCGATATTCGGCGATGTCATAGCCGTCGTCGCGCCGGGGCGACGGATAGAAGGGCAGCAGCCACAGCGTGTTGACGCCCAGGTCGGCCAGATAGTCGAGCTTCGACATCAGCCCCTTGAAGTCGCCGATGCCGTCGTTGTTGGCGTCGAAGAACGACTTCACGTGCAACTGGTAGATGACCGCGTCCTTGTACCACAGCGGATCCTGGTCGTGGGCGGCTGCGGCGGTCATGCGAAGTCTCCGGGGGCGATGCGCCAGATGCGATAGGGCTGTTCGGGGTCGAGGCGGATGTGCTGGTGCTTGCCGTGCCAGCGGAAGCGGTGGCCGGCGGCGAGGTCCTCCACCGCGACGCTGCCGTCGTCCGGAATGCCGAACTCCCACAGCGGGATTTCGAACGCGGCATCCTGTCCGTGGTGCGGATCGAGGCTCACCATCACCAGCAGCATCTCGCTGCCGTCCGGCGCGGGCTTGGCGTAGAAGATCACCCGGTCGTTGTGCGCGGGCAGGAAGCGGGTGTTGAGGTGCGTCTGCAACGCCGGATGCGCGCGGCGCAGGCGGTTCAGCAGCGTGATGTCGCCGATGATGTTGCCGGGCGCCTGCCAGTCGCGCGGCTTGACGATATACTTTTCGGAATCGTGATATTCTTCCTTGCCGGGCACCGGCGCCGCCTCGCACAGCTCGAAGCCCGAATAGACGCCGAACAGCCCCGACAGCGTCGCCGCCAGCACCGCGCGGATGCGGAAGCCCGGCCGGCCCGAGGTCTGCAGGAACACCGGGTTGATGTCCGGCGTGTTGACGAAGAAGTGCGGCCGGTAGAACTCCTTGGGCGCGGTCGTCGTCAGCTCGGTGACATAGTCGGTCAGCCCCTGCTTGTCGTCGCGCCAGGTGAAGTACGTATAGCTCTGCGAGAAGCCGATCTTGCCGAGCCGGTACATCATCGACGGGCGCGTGAACGCCTCCGCCAGGAAGATGACGTCGGGGTGTTCGGCGCGCACCTCGCCGATCATCCACTCCCAGAAGGGCAGCGGCTTGGTGTGCGGGTTGTCGACGCGGAAGGTTTTTACCCCGCGCTCGACCCACAGCAGGATCACGTCGCGCAGCGCCGTCCACAGGCCGGGCACCGCGTCGGGTCCGTAGAAATCGACGTTGACGATGTCCTGGTACTTTTTGGGCGGGTTCTCGGCGTACTTCATCGAGCCGTCCGGCCGCCATGCGAACCAGCCGGGATGCTCGGTGAGCCAGGGATGGTCGGGGGAGGCCTGGATCGCGAAGTCGAGTGCGATCTCCAGCCCGTGCGCGCGCGCCGCCTCTACCAGCCGGGCGAAGTCCTCAGGCGTGCCCAACTGCGGATGGATCGCGTCGTGCCCGCCCTCGGCGCTGCCGATCGCATAGGGGCTGCCGGGATCGTCGGGCCCTGCGGTCAGCGTGTTGTTCGGGCCCTTGCGATGCGTGCGCCCGATCGGGTGGATCGGCGGAAAATAGAGCGTGTCGAAGCCCATGTCGCGCACCGCCGGCAGGCGCGCGATCACGTCGTCGAAGGTGCCGTGGCGGCTGGCATCCTCGGTCTGCGAGCGCGGGAACAGCTCGTACCAGCTGGAGAAACGTGCCGTCAGCCGCTCGGCATCGACGATCTGCGGTTCGGAGCGCAGCCGGTGCGGACGGTCGTCGGCCATATCCATCAGCGCGGCGAGCTCGGGCGATAGCAGCAGCGTGGCGCTGTCGGCGCCTTCGCTCGCTGCCTCCAGTCGCGCGTGCCAGTCGGCCAGCGTGGTGCGTGCCTCGCCCTGCGACCGCGCCACCGCCTCGGCCACCAGTGCCCGTCCCTCGGCATGATCGACCGGCTGCGCGACACCGGCGTCGAGCTTCTTGGTGAAGTCGCGCCGGAACCCGCCGAACCGGTCAAGCCAGCCCTCGACCGCATATTCGTAGCGGCCGAGCCGTTCGAGGGCGAAGCTGCCACGCCACAGGTCGTTCGGCAGTTGCGTCATGCGCGCGACGCGCCAGTTCGCCTCGTCCACCGCGCGCCAGTGCAGTTCGACCGCGAGTTGCTCGTGACCGTCGGTGAACACCGTCGCCTCGACCGGCACTTCCTCGCCGACCACCCGCTTGACCGGGAAGGCGCCGCCATCGACGCGCGGGTGGAGGTCCTCGACCACCAGCCGCGGGGAGGCGGCACCAATGCCGACGGCGTCGGGCGTCACCGCGATGCGGATCGGCGACGCACGCCGCGCGGCGACCAGCCGCACTTCGCCTCCGGCGAGCGGCGTGCCGACGTCACCCTCCGCGCTGAGGACGGAGAAGTCTGCGAACGCGGAGCCCATATATTCGCGCACCAGTGCCGGGGAGGGCAGCGGCTTCGGCGTATCGCTGCGGTTCACGAATATCAGCAGCGCTTCGGATGCTTCGCGCACGTCGCTCGCATCCGCGCGCAGCAGCACGCCGACAGGAGCCTGCGGCCCGGTGAGCGCCCGCATCTCGCCATCGAAGCGTTCCGCGGCCTGTGCGACTTCCAGCGCATGGCGCACGGCCTGCGCCAGATCCGGGCTGCCTGCGAACAGGTCGGCCGGCACGATGATGCCGTTGGCGCTTGCGGCCGCCATTGCGAGCGTCCGTGCGAGGGCCGAGGGCGCGTCCGCATCTCCGCTGGTCGGCGCCGACACCTCGGCCAGGAGCGGCGCCTGGCCGCGCAGCTCCTCATACTCCTCCACCAGCCACGGTGCACGAAGGTCCCACCACGCATAGGAGGAGGTGATCGCGGTGAGCCCTGCCGAGGCGAGGGCGCGCACCTGCGGCCGCGACAGCTCCGGCGCCCCGCTGATGAAGCGCGCGTCGGGATGCCGTTCCCGTACGGCCGAGATCAGCCCGATCAGCGTTTCCGGCGGGATGCGATCCGTTCCAAGCAGCCGGAAGCCCGTAACCCCCGCGTCGAGGAGGGCGGAGAGCCGCTCCACCAGCACCGGGAGCAGCAGCGCCGCGGCCTCGGACGTACGCAGCCGCGCGCGCGCCTCGCCGGTCGCCTGTGCAGGCTGGCGGGGATCCACGGGGCCGCCGCCAGCGCTGGCGCGCCGGATAGCAAATGCTTCCGGGTGGCTGGCGAGCAGCGGGTGATCGATCGGTGCGCGGTCGAGGGGCAGCGCGACCAGCAGCGCGAGCCCCGCCTCTGCGCAGGCTCCGGGGAGTGCGGGCGGCACCAGCTCCGCTTCCCCGAGCACCGGGGCGTCTGCGCGCCACAGCACGCCGTCGAAACGGGCGGCAGCGGCATCGGTCAGCAGGCGCTCAGGAAGAGGAAAGGCGGTGATCGAGAGGAGGCGGGAGACGAACTGCGGCAAAAGTGACCTCCATCACGGGAACCTGCAATCAACATCGGCCGGGGCGCATCGTTCCGCCCCCGCCGCAAGGATTTGCGGCAGGCCGGCGGGCGATCCCGTCGAGGGGTTTTGCGCGCGTGCCGCTTCTCGGGCGGCACGCCCGGCGATCAGGCTTTGGCGCTGCCCGATTTGCGCTTGGCGGGGGTGCTTGCCGCCTTCTTCGGGGCGGCCGCTCGCTTCGCCTTGGGCGCCTCCGCGACGGCTGCGACGCCTTCACCCGCCGTCGCGGCCTGGGCGGCCGGCGTCGTCTTGGGCGCGGTGCTCCGCGACGCGCGCGCCTTCTTTGGTGCCGGCGTCACTTCGCTATCCGTCGAGGCCGCGGCCTGAGCGTCGATCTCGCGGCAGGCGGCGTCCCAGTGGCGTTCATGCTCGCCTTCGGGCTGGCCTTCCTCCAGCCACATCGCATGGGCGCGCTCGCGGATACGGTGCTCTCGATCGTTCAACTTCACTCTCCCAGGTCCGGCATGTGCCGGGATTGTTGCCGCAGTCGTTGCGCTTGCGAAAGGGGTTACAGGATCGGCTTGCCGCCCGTCACCGCCACCGTCGCACCGGACACGTAGCTCGCCTCCTCGCTGGCGAGCATCACGTAGACGGGTGCAAGCTCCGCGGGCTGGCCTGCGCGGCCCATCGGCACGTCCTTGCCGAAGTTCTCGACCTGCTCCGGCGGCATCGTGGACGGGATCAGCGGCGTCCAGATCGGGCCGGGCGCGACGCAGTTCGCGCGGATGCCCTTCTCCGCCAGAAGCTGGGAGAGTCCGCCGGTGAAGTTCTGGATCGCGCCCTTGGTGGTGGCATAGGCGAGCAGCGTCGGCTTGGGCGTGTCGGCGTTGACCGAGGTCGTGTTGATGATCGCGGACCCCGGCTGCATGTGCGGCACCGCGGCCTTGGTCAGATAGAACATCGCGTGGATGTTGGTTCGGAAGGTCTTGTCCCACTCCTCGTCCGGAATGTCGGTGATCGCATCGAACGTCATCTGGTGGGCGGCGTTGTTGACCAAGATGTCGAGCCCGCCGAAGGCTTCCACGGCCTTGTCCACGATTGCGCGGCAGTGCGCCGCGTCGCCGATGTCACCCGGCACCAGCACGGCCTTGCGTCCGGCATCCTCCACCAGGCGTGCGGTCTCCCGCGCGTCTTCGTCTTCGTTGAGGTAGGAGATCAGCACGTCGGCCCCTTCGCGGGCGAAGGCGATCGCCACCGCGCGGCCGATGCCGCTGTCGCCGCCGGTGATGATCGCACGGCGCCCCGCCAGGCGCCCGGAGCCGCGGTAGCTGTGCTCGCCATGGTCCGGCCGCGGCTTCATTGCTGCCGTGGTGCCGGGGGGCGATTGCTGCTGTTCGGGCTGCGGTGGCATCGGGCGATCGGTCATGTGTGGCTCCTTCGCTCCGCGAACGGCCGACGGGGAGGCGGGTTCCGGCGTGGTGCGTGCGGCGCAGGCGAATGCTCAGCCGACGGCTTTCTCCAGCTGCGCCTTGCTCATCTTGGAACGACCGGGGACGTCCTGCTTCTTCGCCTTTTCGTACAACTCTGCCTTGGTGGGGCCATCGCGACCGCCATTCCCGCCGCTGCTGCGCTCCCGCCGCTTGGTCTGGGCGAGGCGGCGCTTGTTCTCGGAAGGGCTCTGCTGATTGGACGCGCCTGCCTCGCTCAGTGCGATCGCAACCGCCTGCTTGCGGCTCTTCACCTTGCGACCCGAGCCGGACTCCAGCTCGCCTTCCTTGAACTCGTGCAGGACCCGTTCCATCGTGTCCTTCTGGGCCTTGCTCTGTTTGGCCATGATCGCTCTCCTCGGGCGCATGGAACGCGCGGACCTGCGGCGCGCTCAATTGGTCGACAACGCGCGGAGGCGAGAAATGGCACAGCCGGAACGGGGAGCGGGCGGCGGAACGGTCGTCGGATGGAAGCTGGACGCGAGCGAACGCGCAGCACTGCTGGCGCGGTTCCCGCCGCGCTGGCCGGACACGATCGCGGACCACGTCACCTTACGTTCCGGAACCGACCCAGGGACGCCCCTGCCGACCGTGGAGGCGGGCGAGGTGGTCGGCTGGGCCGACGACGGAGAAGGGCTGCAGGCGCTAGTCGTCGCGATCGGCGGCAGCACCGCCCGGGACGATGGCAGCACCTATCACATCACCTGGTCGCTGGATCGTGACGCCGGACGCAAGCCGGTGGAGAGCAACCGGCTGTTGGCAGAACGCGGCTGGCAGCGGTTGGACGCGCCGATCCCGATCCGGCTGCGGCCTGCCCGCTTCTAACTCAGGGTGCGATCGGCCGCGGCTTCGACACGCCGACGCCTCGGCTGTTCGCGGTCGCAGTCGCGCCGATCATGCCGCACCCTTCGTAGGAGGCGGCAAGCCCGCAGGCGAGATGCGGCATCTTCACCAGCCGCTCGCGTTCTCCGATCGCGTCGATGATGCGCGGGTCCCCCGGCGTGGGTTCCAGGATCGGCACGCGGTACTCGTCGGCATCGCGCAGGGCGCACACGACGATTTCGCCCGATTCCGCATCTGCCTCGCACCGGTACTCGGCCCGTGTCGCTTCCCGATACTGCGCCATTGCGGCGTCCACGTTCGCCTGTTGCGCCATCACCACCAGCAGCAGATCGAACGGCATCGGCACCTCCGGGGGGCACGCGCGAATCGGAACCGGCCGAGTGTGCAGGATCCGACGCGAAACGCCAGCGCCTTCGCTCGACAAGCGGGCGCGCCTTCCCTATCGCCGGCCCATCATCATACGGAGCAGAAGCACAGCCATGCAGACCGCCAGCCAGGTTCTTGATCGCGTCCTCGTGCTGGAGATGGTCCGTGTGACCGAAGCCGCCGCCATCGCCGCCTCCACCCTGGTGGGACGTGGCGACGAGAAGGCGGCGGATGCCGCCGCCGTCGAGGCGATGCGGGAAGCGCTCAATGGCCTCGACATGGACGGCACCGTCGTGATCGGCGAGGGTGAGCGCGACGAGGCACCGATGCTCTTCATCGGCGAGAAGGTCGGCACCGGCCAAGGGCCGGCGATCGACATCGCGCTCGATCCGCTGGAAGGCACCACCATCTGCGCCAAGGCCGGGCCGAACAGCCTGGCGGTGCTGGCGATCGCCGAGGAGGGCGGGCTGCTGAACGCGCCGGACGTCTACATGGACAAGATCGCCGTCGGCCCGGGCTATCCCGCCGGCGTCATCGACCTGGACAAGACGCCGACCCAGAACGTCGAGGCGATCGCCGCGGCCAAGGGCGTGAAGCCGCACGAGATCATCGCCTGCGTGCTCGACCGTCCGCGTCACGAGGCGCTGATCGCGGAGCTGCGCGCGATCGGCTGCGGCGTGGTGCTGATCGGCGATGGCGACGTGGCCGGGGTGATCGCGACCACCGATCCCGACACCACGATCGACGTCTACATGGGCACCGGCGGTGCACCGGAGGGCGTGCTCGCCTGCGCGGCGCTGCGCTGTGTCGGCGGCCAGTTCAAGGGGCGGCTGCTGTTCCGCAACGACGACGAACGCGGCCGTGCCGCCAAGTGGGGCGTCACCGACCTCGACAAGCAGTATGATCTCACCGAACTGGCGCGCGGCGACTGCATCTTTGCCGCGACCGGCGTCACCGATGGATCGCTGCTCGCCGGGGTCAAGCGCATGCGCGGCAAGATGACCACCGAGAGCGTGGTGATGCGCGCCAGCTCCGGCACGGTGCGCTGGGTCAAGGGCGAGCACCGCATCGACGCATGACCCTGGCGCTGCTCGCGCTGGCACTCGCGAGCTACGTCTGGTTCCTGAAGGGTGCGGCGCTGCTGCGGCGCTGGCGCGGCCCAGGGGCAGGCCGCTCCCGCGTGGAGCGGCTGCGGCGCTGGATCGCGCGGGCGTGGCTGCTGTTCGGCGCCTTGCCGCTCGTCGCGGTGGCGCTGCTCGGGCAGCTGGACACCCTGTGGCGGCTCCCGGACCCGTTCGTGCCGCTCGCCCTCGCCGTGCGTACCGCGTTGGTCGGGCAGGGCGTTCCGGCGGACACCGGTCTGCTCGCCGCGGCAGTGGCAGGCGGGCTTGCAGGCGGTGCCAGCGTCGGCCTGCTGATCGCCGCCTGGCGTCGCCGGCGGGGCCGCGGCGACCTCCACATCGGCCACGTCGGCGGGTTGCTGCCGCGTTCCCGCACCGAGCTACGCTGGGGCGCTGCGGTCGCGATCACGGCCGGGATCGTGGAGGAGCTCTTCTTCCGGCTGCTGCTGCCTCTGCTCGTCGCCCAGGTGAGCGGCAGCGCCCTTGCCGGCTTCGGTGTCGCGACGCTGCTGTTCGGGCTGGCGCATGGCTACCAACGGCTTGCCGGCATGGCCGCCACGACGCTGGTCGGCGGGCTGTTTGCCGCACTCTATCTCTACAGCGGCACCCTGTGGCTGGCGATGCTCGCCCATGTGCTGCTCGACCTCAACAGCCTGGTCCTGCGTCCGGCCTTTGCTGGTGCGTGGCGGAGGCGGCATTGACGGCTGGGTGTGTTGCTTGAATACTACGCCGGAATGAAGGGGAAGAACGATGATGCTGGGACGGGCGCTGACGGGAATGGCATTGCTGCTGGCGGGTGCCAGCGCGGGATCGCTGGCGGGCGCCAGGCCGCAGCAGGCGGCACCTGCCGCTCCCCAGGCGCGCTACAGCTACAGCCAAGTGATGGTGCCGATGCGCGACGGCACCCGTCTGCAGACGGTGATCCGCCGGCCGCTCGACAAGCAGGGTCCGCTGCCGATCCTGCTCCAGCGCTCTCCCTATGGCGTGCCGCCTGCCAGCGCGGTCGGCCGGGAGCGCAGCCTCGAGTTCATGGAGCCGGACGGCTATATCCTCGTCCACCAGAACATGCGCGGCCGCTTCGAGAGCGAGGGCAGCTTCACCATGTCGATGGCGCTCCAGCCGCAGGGGGCACAGGGCGTGGACGAGGCGACCGACGCCTATGACACGATCGACTGGCTGGTGAAGAACGTGCCTGCGAACAACGGGCGGGTCGGCATGATGGGCGTGTCCTACCCCGGTTATGCGGCCGCCGTCGCGCTCGCGCGTCCGCATCCGGCGCTCAAGGCCGTCAGCCCCCAGGCGGCGTGGAACGACTGGTGGATCAACGACGATCTGCATCGCTACGGCGCGATGCGGCTCTCCTACGCGACCGACTGGCTCTACCCGCTCCAGAACAACAAGCAGGGCGAGAGCTTCGAAACCGGCGCCTATGACAGCTACGAATGGTTCCTGAAGCTCGGACCGATCGAGAACCTCGACAAGCGCCACTTCAAGGGCAGCGTGCCGCAGCTGACGCAGATGATCGAGCACCCCGATTACGACAGCTTCTGGAAGGGCCAACACTGGACCGACCGGCTGGGCCGCTCGACCGTGCCGACGCTGCATGTGGCCGGCTTCTGGGATCAGGAGGACCCGCTCGGCAGCTGGAAGATCTATGAAAAGATGGAGGCCGATGATCCGGCCAACAACAACATGATCGTGGGCGGCCCCTGGGCGCACGGCAGCTGGCGCCAGGCTGCAAGCGACTTGGGCCATTTCCCGATCCCTGGCACCAGCGGTACCGATTTCCGCCGCGACATCGAGGCGCCGTTCTTCCGCTACTGGCTGCACGGCAAGGGACCAAAGCCGGGGTTCGAGGCGAAGATGTTCCAGTCGGGCAGCTGGACGTGGAAGAGCTATCGCAAATGGCCCGCGCCCGGCACGACCGCGACCGCACTCTACCTGCGCGCAGACGGCTCGCTGTCGTTTGAGGGCGCGGGAGACGCCGGCCAGTGCCGGGAGTTCGTGTCCGATCCTGCAAACCCGGTGCCGTTCCGCGAGCGGCCGATTTCGCCCACCTATCCGTCGCTCGAATGGCGGTGGTGGGAGGCGGCGGACCAGCGCTTCGTCGAGAACCGGCCGGACGTGCTCAGCTGGACGAGTGCGCCGCTGGAGAAGGATCTGACGGTGACGGGCGATGTGGCGGCGACGCTGATGGCCTCCACCTCCGGCACCGACAGCGACATGGTCGTCAAGCTGATCGACGTCTATCCCGACGACGCCGAGCCCACGCCGTCTCCGACGCAGATGGGCAACTACGCCAAGTCGCTCAACGGCTATCGCCTGCCGATCGCGATGGAGGTCCGGCGCGGGCGCTGGCTCGACGACTGGTCGACGGCCAAGCCGCTGGTCCCGAACCAGGTGCGCGCCTGGGACGTCCCGCTGCGCGACCATGATCATGTGTTCAAGGCGGGCCACCGCATCATGGTGCAGGTGCAGTCGAGCTGGTTCCCGGTGATCGACCGCAACCCGCAGAAGTTCGTGCCCAACATCTACAAGGCGAAGCCGGAAGACTTCGTGAAGGCGACGCAGCGGGTGTGCACCGGCAGCAAGGTGACGTTGCCCGTCATGCGCTGAGGCGGCGATCGGGCGCTATTTCCTTGCGAGTGGATCGCAACAGGAAATAGCGCCGCGTCCCGGCGTTGCTCCTTTTCCAGGGAGGAGCGCCCGATGCAGTTCAGGATCAACGGCCAGACTTATACGGCGGAGGTGGACGTGCGCACCTCGCTGCTCGACCTTGCGCGCGAGCATCTGGGGCTGACCGGCAGCAAGAAGGGCTGCGACCACGGCCAGTGCGGCGCCTGCACGATGCTGGTCAACGGCCGTCGCATCAACAGTTGCCTGACGCTGGCGGTGATGCACCAGGACGACGAGATCACGACGATCGAGGGGCTGGGTGCCCCCGGCGCCTTGAACCCGATGCAGGCGGCATTCGTGAAGCACGACGGCTTCCAGTGCGGCTATTGCACGCCGGGGCAGATCTGCTCGGCGACAGGCATGCTGGACGAGGTGGCAAAGGGTTGGCCGAGCCATGTCACCGCCGACCTCGACTCGGTGGAGTTCACCGACGCGGAGATCCAGGAGCGGATGAGCGGCAATCTGTGCCGCTGTTCGGCCTACCCCAACATCGTCGAGGCGATCCGCGAGGCCGCCGAGGGCCAGCGGCTGGCGGAGGCAGCGGAATGAAGCCGTTCCAATATGCGCGGGCGACCACGCCCGAGGACGCGGCACGCGCCGGTGCGGCGGAAGGCACGAAGTTCATCGCGGGCGGCACCAACCTGCTCGATCTGATGAAGCTGCAGGTGGAGACGCCCGAGCAGATCGTCGACATCAGCCGCCTAGACCTGAATCAGGTGGAGGAGACGGAGGACGGCGGCCTGCGCATCGGTGCGCTCGTGCCCAACGCCGATCTCGCCGCCCACCCGCTGGTACGACAGCGGTACGAGGCGCTGTCGCGGGCGCTGCTGGCTGGGGCATCCGGGCAGCTGCGCAACAAGGCGTCGACCGGGGGCAATCTGCTCCAGCGGACGCGCTGCTATTACTTCTACGAGACTGGGGACGCCTGCAACAAGCGGACGCCAGGCAGCGGCTGCGCGGCGCGCGACGGCTTCAACCGCATCCATGCCGTCCTGGGCGCGTCCGAGGCGTGCATCGCGACGCATCCGTCCGACATGGCGGTCGCGATGCGCTTGCTGGACGCGACGGTCGCGACCCAGCTGCCGGACGGCGATCGCCGTCGCCTGCCGATCGCCCACTTCTACCGCCTGCCCGGTGACACGCCGCACATCGAGAATGTGCTTCGGCCGGGCGAGCTCATCACCCATATCGAGCTGCCAGCCCCGCCGCCGGGGCGGCAGCTCTATCGCAAGGTGCGCGACCGCGCTTCCTATGCCTTTGCGCTGGTGTCAGTGGCGGCGGCGATCGCGGTCGAGGACGGACGCATCGCGTCGGCAAAGCTCGCCTTTGGCGGGCTCGCGCACATGCCGTGGCGGGACGGCGCGGTCGAGGAAGTGCTGGTGGGCCAGGCGCCTTCCGACGCGCTGTTCGCGACCGCGGCCGACACGCTGCTGCGCGAGGCACGCGGCTATGGCCATAACGACTTGAAGATCCCGCTCGCGCGACGCGTCCTGATCGCGACCCTCAAGGAGCTCACCGCATGAGCGACAGCACCACGCTCAAGATGGACGTGCCCGTCCCCGCCAGCCTGCTCGATGTCGGCACGCAGGGGCTGATCGGCCGGCCGCTCGACCGCATCGACGGGCCCCTGAAGGTCGGCGGACGGGCGACCTATTCGGCGGAATATGCGCTGCCGGACCTAGCGTACGGTTATCTGGTGCAGGCGAAAGCCGGACGTGCCCGCGTCACCGGCATCGACACGACCGAGGCGCTGGCGATGCCGGGGGTGCTCGACGTGGTGGTCGACCTCGACACGTTCATCCGCAACCCGCAGCAGGGCGGCTCCAACAAGGCGCCGACGCAGGGTGTCGAGGAGATCCACTATTTCGGCCAGGTGGTCGCGATCGTCGTCGCGGAGACCTTCGAACAGGCGCGGGATGCCGCCGCTCGCGTGCACGTGGCCTTGGAGGACAAGCCGGGGCTGTTCGAGTTCGACGCGCGCCTGGAGGAAGCCCACAAACCCAAGGGCGGATCGACCGAGCCGCATGTCGCGACCGGTGACCCGGACAAGGCGCTGGCGCAGGCACCGGTGGTGCTCGACGCCGTCTGGACCACGCCCAGCCAGAACAGCGCCGCGATGGAGCCGCATGCCTCGACGGCGGTGTGGGAAGGGGATGCGCTGACGGTCTATGGCTCGTACCAGATGCCCGCGTCCGACAAGCAGCAGCTTGCGCAGGCCTTGGGGATGAAGCCGAAGAAGGTGCGGATCATCTCGGCCTATGTGGGCGGCGGCTTCGGCTCGAAGCTCGGTATCGCGCCGGAGGTGGTCGCAGCGGCGCTTGCGGCGCGCAAGCTCGGGCGGCCGGTGAAGACGGTGATGAGCCGCCAGCAGGTGTTCGATGCCACGATCCGCCGATCCAACACGCACCAGCGGATACGGCTCGGTGCAGGAGTGGATGGGCGACTGACGACGGTCGTGCACGAAACCGTGTCGAGCAACATCGAGGGCGAGGAGTATTTCGAGCCGGCGGGTGTTTCGACCCACTTCCTCTACGCCGGCGAAAACCGCCGCATCACCCACGATCTGTTGCCGATGAACTGGCTGTTGTCGGGATCGATGCGCGCGCCCGGGGAGGCGGCAGGGATGCTCGCGCTCGAAGCCGCGATGGACGAGCTTGCGGAGAAGCTGGGCATGGACCCGGTCGAGCTGCGCAAGATCAACGATCCCGAGCAGGATCCGCTGAAGGGCGTTCCCTTCTCCACCCGGCAGCTGACGCGCTGCCTGGACGAGGGTGCCGCGGCGTTCGGCTGGAAGGACCGCAACCCGACGCCGGGTGCAAGGCGCGAGGGCGAATGGCTGATCGGTCACGGCATGGCCGCGTCCGCGCGTTCCAACCAGTTGCAGGAGTCGCAGGCGCGGGTCTCGATCGGCGCGGACGGCCGCGCCACGGTCGAAACCGACATGACCGACATCGGCACCGGTACCTACACGATCCTCGCGCAGATCACCGGCGAGCTGCTGGGGCTCCGGCCCGAGTGGATCGACGTGCGGCTGGGGGATACGGACACGCCGCCGGGTGCGGGTTCGGGCGGTTCCTGGGGCGCCAGCAGCAGCGGATCGTCCGTCTATCTCGCGTGCGAGGCGCTCCGCGCAAAGATCGCAGCGGCCATGGGCTGCACCGAGGAGGAACTCACCCTCAAGGACGGGCGCGCGATCGCGCAGAACCGCAGCGTTCCGCTGTCCTCGCTGGTCGGCGAGGGGCTCTCTGCCGAGGGCACCATCAAGCCGGGGAAGCTGGAGGAGGAGCGGCGCCAGGCCTCCTATGGCGCGCACTTCTGCGAGGTGCGGGTGAACGCCGTCACCGGCGAGGTGCGGGTGAAGCGCTTCGTCTCGACCTTTGCCGCCGGCCGGATCCTCAACGAAAAGACCGCGCGATCGCAGTGCATGGGCGGCATCGTGTTCGGCATCGGCGCGGCGCTGACGGAAGAAGTGGTGCACGATCCGCGCTCGGGACGGGTCGTGAACCACGACCTCGCCGAATATCACGTGCCGGTGAATGCCGACATCCCGCAAATCGAGGTGCATTTCCTGCCCGAGCGCGACCAGTTCGCCAACCCGCTCCAGTCGAAGGGGTTGGGCGAGCTCGGCATCTCGGGGGCGGGCGCGGCCGTCGCCAACGCCATCTACAACGCGACCGGCGTCCGGATCCGCGATTACCCGCTGACGCTCGACAAGCTGCTGCCCGGACTGCCGGCCGTATGAGCCGGGACGGTTGCTGCGGGGCTGCGGATCTGCGAGCGGGTGCCGATGGCCGATAACGACAGTGTCCTTTCCGCCGCGCGCGCCTGGCAGGGCGAGCCGCTCGCCATCGCCACGGTGATCTCGACCTGGGGGTCGGCGCCGCGCCCGCGCGGGAGCCACATGCTGGTCCACGCCGATGGACGGTTCGAGGGCTCGGTGTCGGGCGGTTGCGTGGAGAGCGATATCCTCGCCACCGCTGCCGAGGTGATCGCCGGCGCGCCGTTCCAGCGCAAGCGCTACGGCGTCGCCGATGCGGCTGCCTGGGAAGTCGGGCTGCCCTGCGGCGGCGAGATCGAGGTGATCGTCCAGCCGGTCTCGGCAATGGGCTTCGACCCCGAGCTGTTCGACCGCATCGCCGAGGCGCGCGCAGACGGCCAGGCGCTGACGGTCGAGACGGATCTGGAGACGGGGCACAGCACGCTTCGCGACGAAGGCTCGGCCGAAGTCTTCCGCAACCGCTATGATCCGCCGCGGCGGCTGCTGATCGTCGGGGCGGTGCAGATCGCCCAGTCGCTCGCGGCGCTCGCCACGACGCTGGGGATCGCGACGGTGGTGATCGACCCGCGCGCGCGCTTTCTCACCGCAGAGCGCTTCCCCGGGGTGGTGCTCGACGATCGCTGGCCCGACGAGGCGATCGAGGCGTTGCGCCCCGATCCGGCGACCGCGGTGGTCACGCTCAGCCATGACATCAAGATCGACGATCCCGCACTGATCGCCGCGCTTGCGAGCCCCGCGGCCTATGTCGGCGCGCTGGGATCGAAGCGCAGCCATGCCGCGCGGCTGGAGCGGCTGGCCGCGGCCGGCGTGTCCGCCGATGCGCTGGCGCGGATCGACGGTCCGGTTGGGCTCTCGATCGGTGCAATCGGGCCTGCGGAGATCGCGCTGTCGATCGCCGCGGCGATGGTCCAGGCCTTCCATGCTCCGCGCTGAAGACACCGCGCTGGTGCTGCTCGCGGCCGGCCGCTCGCGCCGGTTCGGCGACGTGGACAAGCTCACCGAGCCCTTCCTCGACCAGCCGCTCGCCTATCATGTGGTGACGGCGCTGGAGGCGGTGCCGTTTCGCTGCCGGATCGCAGTGGTCTGCCAGACCAGCCTGGACTTCGCATCGCGTGGCTACACCGTGGTCGAGAACCCGGACGCCGAGGACGGCCAGGCCGGATCGCTCCGGCTGGGCGTGCAGGCGGCGATCGACCAGGGAGCGTCCGCGGTGCTGATCGCGCTCGCCGACATGCCGCGGGTGACTGCCACGCACATCTATCGGCTCCTCGACTATGCGGAGGGGCCGGATGCCGTGATCGCGTCGAGCAACGGCGTCCACCCGACGCCCCCGGCGCTGTTCGGGGCCGATCATTTCCCCGATCTGCTGCGTTGCTGCGGGGACGAGGGCGCGCGCGCCCTGGTGCGTGGCGGGCACCATGTGATCACGCGCGCGGACGAGTTGATCGACATAGACACGCCCGAAGACTTGGCGGCGCTGCGCGCTGCCTATGAGGTCAAGACGGTCATTCGTGCCGGAGCGCGTCGATCGGATTGAGCCCCGCGGCCCGCCGCGCCGGGAAATAGCCGAAGACCACGCCGATCAGCGCTGCGATCGCAAAGGCGATGAGGTTGATCTGCGGTTCGAACAGATAGGGGACCTGCATCACCGGGGCGAGGGCGAGCACCGCCAGCTGCGCGATCACCAGCCCGACGACACCCCCCAGGCAGGACAGCGCGATCGCCTCCACCAGGAACTGCATCAGCACCTCGCGCGCGACCGCACCGATCGCCAGGCGGATGCCGATCTCCCGCGTGCGCTCCGTCACCGACACCAGCATGATGTTCATGATGCCGATCCCGCCCACCACCAGGCTGATCGCGGCAACGGCAGTGACGATGCCGGTGAGGAGCGTGGTCGTGCCGGTGAGCGTCGCCGAGATCTGCGCGGTGTCGAAGATGTTGAAGTCATCCTCCTTGCCGCCGCTGATGTTCCGACGTTCGCGCAGCAGGTCGCTGATCGACGCCTGCACCGTGCTGCTTTCATAGGCGGCATCGACGCCCACCAGCAGCAGCCGGATGTCGCGGCTGCCGGTGAAGCGGCGCTGCACCGTCTTGATCGGCATGATGACCACGTCATCCTGGTCGCCGCCGAAGCCTGCCTGGCCGCGCGTCGAAAGCGTCCCGATCACGTCGCACGAGACATTGCCGATGCGGAACCGGTGGCCGACCGCTTCGCCGCCCCGGAACAGGTTCTGCCGGACTGTGTTGCCGATGATGCAGACCGCCTTGCCCGCCTGTTCCTCGGCCGGCTGGAAGGTCCGGCCGGAGGTGAGCGGCCAGGGCTGCACACGGAAATAGTCGTTGGTGGTGCCGTTGATCGTGGTCGACCAGTTGGCACCGTTGTAGATTGCCGTGGCGGTCGACTGCGCCTGGGGCGCAACTGCATTGACGCCCGCGACCTGCTCGCGGATCGCCTCGACGTCCGCTTCCTTGAAGTCAGGCGGGCGAGGGCCGCCGCCGCCGCGTCCGAAGCCCTGGCCGGGGCGGATCTGAAGGATGTTGGTGCCGAGTGCCGCGATCTGGGACTGCACGGCCGAGGTAGTCGCCTTGCCTAGCGTCACCATTGTGACGACCGCAGCGACGCCGATGATGATGCCCAGCGTCGTCAGGAACGAGCGCAGCTTGTGCCGCAGGATCGATCGGACCGCGAGCAGGATGGTGGTACCCAGCATCAGTCGACCGTCTCGCCCTGGTGATGATTATGGTCGACGCGCTCGACCAGTCCGTCCTTGAAGTGGATGACGGTGCGTGCGAACGCGGCCATGTCCGGTTCGTGCGTGACCATCAGGACGGTGATGCCGCTCTGTGCGTTCAGCTCGCTGAGCAGCTTCATGATCTCGACGGACCGCTCGGAATCGAGGTTGCCGGTCGGCTCGTCGGCAAGCAGCACGTCGGGCTGCGTCACGATCGCCCGGGCGATGGCGACGCGCTGCTGCTGGCCGCCCGAAAGCTCGGCCGGGGTGTGGTCCCACCATTGCTCGAGCCCGACCTTGGCCAGCGCCGCCATCGCCGCCTCACGACGCTGGGCCTTGGCGTCGCCGCGGTAGAGCAGGGGCAGCTCGACATTCTCCAGCGCGCTGGTGCGGGCGAGCAGGTTGAACCCCTGGAACACGAAGCCGAAATAGCGGCGCCGCAACAGCGCCCGCTCGTCGTTCCCGAGGGTCTCGACATGATGCCCGCGGAACTCGAACGTTCCACTCGAGGGGACGTCCAGACAGCCGAGGATGTTCATGGTGGTCGATTTGCCCGAGCCGGAAGGCCCCATCACCGCCACGAAGTCGCCGGCTGCGATGTCCAGGTCGACGCCCTTCAGCGCCTGGAACTGGGTCGCCCCCTCACCATAGACCTTGGTGATGTTGCGCAGGCGGATGATCGGCGCGGCGGGGTCACTGGCCACGCTGGCCTCCCCCGCCGCCGGACCCGCGCTGCGCGCGCGACTGGCCGCCGCCTGCCGGTGCGGTCTGCCCCGCCGCCAGCTGGCCGGTGATGACCTTCATGCCCGGTCGCAGGCCGCCGCCCACCACTTCGGTAACCTGGCCGTTGGTGTTGCCAGTGGAGATCTGCACCGGCTGCGGCTTTCCGTCCTCGCCCAGGATGTAGACGGTCTGCTGACCGCTCTTGGGGGGCGTCGCGCTCTTTTCCGCGCCGCTGCTGCGCCGCCGCGGTCCCGGCAGGAGCGCGCCGGTGATGCCGCCGCTGCCGCCGCCGCTGCCCGCCGCGGCGGTATCGGCTGCCGGCGTGAAGCGGAGGGCGGCGTTCGGCACCAGCAGCACCTGGGGGCGCTCGACCGTGACGATCTCGGCCGTCGCGGTCATGCCGGGGCGCAGCCGCAGCTCCGGGTTTTCTACACTCAGCGTCGCCGCATAGGACACGACCTGGCCGGTGGTGCTGGTCGTCGTGGTGGAGGAGGATGAGGTCGAGCTGGCCGTCAGGTTCGAACCCAGGTCGACCCGGGTGATGCGCGCCGGGAAGGTGGCGCCCGGAAAGGCGTCGACCGTGAAGTCCGCGCGCTGGCCCTCCTTCACCTGGCCCACGTCCGCCTCGTCGATCGCGACCTCGAGCTTCATCGAGGAGAGGTCCTCGGCGATCACGAACAGGGTGGGGGTATTGAAGGACGAGGCGACCGTCTGCCCCGGCTCGATCTGGCGGGCGAGTACCACGCCGTTCACAGGCGAGCGGATGACGGCGCGGGTGCGCTCCGTCTGGTTGGAGTTGAGCTGCGCGCGTGCGGAGACGACATTGGCCTCGGCCGCACGCACGGCGGCGACCGCACGGGCCGCGGCGGCGCGTGCCGTTTCCAATTCTGTCTTGGCCGGAACCCGGCCGCCCGAGAGGCGGCTTACCTCTTCCAACCGGGCCAGCTGCGCCCGCGACTCCTGCTGGGTCGCCTTGGCCGTGGCCACGTCTGCCAGCCGGGCATTCAGCGCCGCCTGGCTCTGCCGGATGGAGTCGTCGAGCCGCTCGGGGTCGATCAGGGCGAGCGGCTGGCCCGCGGTCACACGGTCGTTGACGTCCACCGCCACCTCCGTGATCAGGCCCGAGAGTTCGGAACCGACCTCCACCTGATTGGTGGGGGCGAGCTTGCCGGTGGCGGAGACGGTCACGGTCAATGCGCCCCGGTTCACCGGTTCGGTCGCATAGGACACGCCGTCTGCACCGCGGAAGCAGCGCGACAGTGCGAAGATCAGCAGCAGCAGGACGACCGCGACGACGACCCACTTCAGCCGCTGTCGCCAGCGGGGCACCGGCTTGGCACCCAGGAAGTCGTTGAGTTCGGTGGAGGTGGGGTCGGCCATCAGCGATCCTGCGGGGTCTGTTCGGGCGGGGCGACGGCGGGGAAGCTGCCGGTGATGCGGGGGGTGTCACGGGTGTCGCCGCTGGGAATGGCGGCGGCTTCCCAGCCGCCCCCCAGCGCGGTGAAGAGCTGGACAAGCGCGCTCGCCTGGTCGGCCTGCGCCTGGACGAGGCCGTTGCTCGCCGAAAGCAGCGCGGCTTCGGCCTGGTTCAAGGTCGTGAAGTCGGTCAGGCCCGCACGATATTGGCTGCGCGAGAGGATCGCGCTGTTGCGCGAGGCGTCCAACGCCACCGCGAGTTCCCGGGCGCGGCGCTGCGCCGCGTCGAGCGCGACGATGGCGTTCTCCACGTCCTCCAGCGCCGTCAGTACCGCCGAGCGGTAGGTGAGCAGCGCGCCCTCGGCTGCCGCTTCCTGCGAACGGACCTGCGAACGCAGCCGCCCGCCGTTGAAGATCGTCTGGGTGAGCCCCGCGAAGAGGCCGCCGCTGATCACGTCGGTAAGATCGCTGAGGCTGGTGGCGTTGGTATCGATGCTGCCGCTGATCGCGAGCGCGGGATAGAGCTGTGCCCGCGCCACCCCGATCTGCGCCGTGGCGGCCGCCAGGTTGCGCTCCGCTGCCAGCACGTCGGGACGCTGCCGGAGCGTGTCGGCGGGGATGCCCACGCCGATCGGCGTCGCGGCGATCGGGATCGGGCGCGTGGCCGCCATCGCCTCCTTGAGCGCGCCGGGCGCGCGACCCGTCAGCACGGCAAGACGGGAGACCGCCGAGTTGTAGTTCGCCTCGATCGTCGGGATGGTGGCCGCGGTCTGCGCCCGCTGGGCCCGCGCGGTCTCCTCGTCGAGCGAGGAGACGAGGCCTGCCTGTACGCGGAAGCCGGCGATCTCCAGATTGTCGTCCTGAAGCGCCAGCGAACTGCGGGCGTTAGCAAGCTGTGCCTGGGTAAGCCGTGCGGTGACGTAGTTGCGGGCGATCTCGGCCTGTTGCGCGATCAGCACCGTCGCGTAGTCGAAGCGGCTCGCCTCTTCGCTCGCGCGGCTGGCTTCGATGGTGCGGCCCACTCCGCCGAACAGGTCGGCCTGATAGCTGGCGTCCGCGCCCAGCGTGAAGCTGCCGCCGCTACCGCGGCTGATGTTGGTGACGGTGCCGTCGGGAAGCGTGACCGCGGCATTTCCGCCGCGCACGTTGAAGTTGCGCGAATAGCCGGCAGATCCGGACAGGCTGGGCAGGAGGCTGGCGCGGGACTGCAGCAGGGATTCGCGTGCCTGCCGCAAGCGGATCACCGCCTGGGCCACGTCGAGGTTGGTGGCCGCCGTTTCCGCTACGAGTTGGCCCAGCAAGGGGTCGTTGAAGCGTTCCCACCAGCGCGCGAGATCCTCACGCCGGTTCTGGTCCGCTGCGACGGAGTAGCGATCGGGGACGCCGAGCTCCGCGGAGGAAGCGGGCCGGTAATCCGGCCCCATCGCGCAGGCGGACAGGACGGCGGGAGCGGCGAGGAGAACGGAAAGACGCCGGATCGACATGGGCGCGACAAGAGCCGCGTATGGCGGCTTCGTCCACTGTTTTCTTGTCGCGAATTGTAACGTCGATCCGGCTGTCGATCATGTGGAAGCCCCTGACGGGACGCCGGAGCGCTTGCCGGAAGCGCCCCGGCGACCGCTCAGCGGGTTTCGTTGCTGGTGTTGAAGCCTGCCGCCTTGGGCTCGCCGATCTCCTGCTCGCCGGCGAGCGCATGGTCGACATCGTCCTCCAGCGTCTCGAGGTGCATCAGCCGCTTCACGAAAGGCGACACCAGCAGCACGGCCACGCCGATGCCGATCGTCCACCAGCCGATGGTGTCGTAGACGGCGAGCGTGCCTTCCTTGGTCATCACGCCGCCTTCGCCCCCGGTCGCCTCGCCGATCTTGCCCGCGACGAACTGGCCGACCGCCGTCATGTAGAACCAGGCGCCCATGATCAGGCTGGCCAGCGTCTTGGGCGAAAGCCGGTTCATGGCCGACAGGCCGACCGGCGACAGGCAGAGCTCGCCCGAGGTCTGGAACAGATAGACCAGGAACACGAACAGCACCGGCGTCGCGACACCCGGGCCGACCGAATTGGCGCCCCAGACGAACACCAGGAAGGCAAAGCCCACCTGCAGCAGGGCCAGGCCGAACTTGGCGGGGGTCGACGGTTCGAGCCCGCGCTTGCCCAGCCACACCCACAGCCAGGCGAAGATCGGCCCCAGCAGCACGATGTAGAGGGGGTTGATCGACTGGAAGATCGACGCCGGCACGCCACCGCGATCGACATAGCGGTCGGTGTAGAGGTTGAGCGAACCGCCCGCCTGCTCGAACAGGCCCCAGAACACTGGGTTCAGCGCGATCAGGAACAGGATCACCCACAGCCGGTGCCGTGCCTCGCGGTCCACGCGGAACGACTGGAACAGAACATAGCCCAGCAGCGCGAAGCCGCTGACGGCGAGCAGTACCTCGATCACGTCGCGGTACTGGATCAGCGCCCAGGCGACGGCGATCGAGGCGAGGCCGAGGCCATAGAGCACATGCTCGAAGCGGATGCCGCCGACCTTGCGGGCCAGGGCTGCCGGATCGGGGGACTCGCCATGGCCCAGCAGCAGCGGCTTGAACCCGACGAAGACGATCAGGCCCAGCAGCATGCCGACACCCGCGGCGCCGAAGCCGTAGCTCCAGCCATAGGTCTCACCCAGCCAGCCGGCCAGGATCGTGCCCAGCGTCGCGCCGGTGTTAATGCCGATGTAGAAGATCGTGTAGGCGCCGTCGCGGCGCACGTCGGTGCGCGGATAAAGCTGGCCGACGATCACCGAGATGTTGGCCTTCAGGAAGCCGGTGCCGACGATGATGAAGGCGAGCGCCAGCCAGAAGACGTTGATGGCGGCCCCGCTGTTGCCGCCGCCGTCGCCTTCGAAGCCCATCATCGTGTGGCCGATCGTCAGCAGGATCGCGCCGAACAGCACGGCCTTGCGCTGGCCCAGATATCGGTCGGCGAGATAGCCGCCCAGCACCGGGGTGACGTACACCAGGCTGTTGTAGGCGCCGTAGATCAGGTTGGCCTCGCCGTCGCTGAACAGCCAGTGCTTGGTGAGGTAGAACACCAACAGCGCGCGCATGCCGTAGTAGGAGAAACGCTCCCACATCTCGGCGAAGAACAGGACGTACAGGCCCTTGGGATGGCCTGCGAACTCGGGCTTGCTGCTCATCGCGATGGACGCGCCACCGACGAGCAGTACCAACAGAAAGGCAACGGCGATTGCCGGGATGACAGCCACTAGATTCCCCTTTGAAGCCATGGCGGCGCCCCGGTTTCCCGGGCGCCTGGCGTGCATGGCGCGCGAGACTAGCGGAGAATCGCGGCGTGCCAAGCAGTTGTTGCCTGCGCGCCATGCCGCTAGGTCCGCTGCATGACCTTCAACGACCGCACCACGCCGCTCTCGCTGCTCGCCACGCGCCGCTCGGGCAAGCCGCGCGAGATGGTCGCTCCCGGCCCCACGCCCGAGCAGATCGACGCGATGCTCGCGCTTGCCGCGCGCACGCCGGACCATGGCAAGCTGGCACCGTGGCGGTTCGTCGTGGTGCCGGACGATCGGCGCGCGGCGTTCAACGCGATGCTGGCCGATGCCTATCGCACGGAAAAGCCTGACGCAGGCCGGCTGGAGCTGGATGCGATGGCGAACTTCGGCGTGCCGGCCCCCGCCTTGGTGGTGGTACTGTCCTCGCCCCGCCCGGACAGCCACATCCCGCTTTGGGAGCAGCAGATGTCGGCCGGCGCCGCTGCCATGAACCTGCTGCACGCCGCCCATGCCATGGGCTTCGTCGCAAGCTGGATCACGGGCTGGCCGAGCATGTCGCCGACCGTGCGCGACGCGTTCGGCAGCGATCCGGAACGGGTCGTCGGCTTCGTGTTCATCGGCACGGCAGGCAAACCCCTGGAGGAGCGGCCGCGGCCGGATCTCTCCGCGGTGGTCAGCCGCTGGGACGGCTGAGGGGTGGACGCATTGCTCGGTTGCTGTATTAAGGCAGCATGGCAGTAATCGAGAACGACGACAGCCCCGTCTACCTGAAACTCCGCGCGATCGTGGCTGCCGCCATCCTGCGCGGCGAATATCGGGCAGGGGACCAGCTCCCCTCGGTCCGCGCCTTTGCCGCAGAGCAGGGGGCGAACCCGCTCACGGTCGCAAAGGCCTATCAGACCTTCCAGGACGACGGGTACGTCGAGGTGCGGCGCGGAGTCGGCATGTTCGTGCTGCCCGGTGCCGCCGAACGGCTGCGGCTTGCCGAGCGGGAGCGCTTCCTGGCCGGAACTTGGCCGCGGGTTCGCGAGCAGATCGCGCTGCTGGGTCTGGATCTGCACGACCTGCTCGAGCACGCCTGACGCCTCGTCGGGAACCGCGCACGACTCGGCGACGTTCTCCCCTGTTGATAAAGGGGAAAGATCATGCGGCAGAGCAGCAGTTTCGTGCCCGGCGCGACCGGGTACCGGGTCGCCTACCGGCTATCGGAGACGAATCATTGCCCGGGCTGCGGGCAGAGCCACTGGTTCGTCGGCCGCATGTCGGCCGAATGCGCGTTCTGCCATACCGCCTTGCCGATCAGCGGCGTGCACAGCCTCGGCAACGGAGTGACCCGCACGTCTCCCCGACCGCCGCTCCTGGCGGCCTGACGACTGGCGCGATCGGCTCTTGTCCGCAGGGAGCCCGCAGGATAGCGGCGGTCCCGTGCCGTCGCCTACCGCCCTGCCGATCCCACGCTGCCTGCCGTACGGCCCCGACGCGGTGGCCGAGGCAGCGCAGCGCATCGCCGATGGACAGTGCGTCGCCGTTCCCACGGAGACGGTGTACGGCCTCGCAGCGGACGCCACGAATGCCGAGGCCGTTGCGTCCATCTATGCCGCCAAGGGGCGTCCGAGCTTCAACCCGCTGATCGTCCATCTGCTCGATCGCACCGCGGCGGAGGCGTTGGCCCGTTTCGATGCGTCTGCCGGGCGGCTGGCGGACGCCTTTTGGCCGGGGCCACTGACTTTGGTCCTGCCGCTTCGGGAGGATTCGGAGATCGCCTCGCTGGTGACGGCCGGCCTTTCGAGCATTGCCATCCGGGTGCCGGCGCACCGCGCCATGCAGGCGTTGCTTGCCGCGACGGGCAGGCCGCTCGCGGCACCCTCGGCCAACGCCAGCGGCGGCATCAGCCCGACCCGGGCGGAGCATGTAGTGGCGAGCCTGAACGGGCGTATCCCGCTGGTGCTCGATGACGGCCCGACCGAACGCGGACTGGAGTCGACGATCCTCGCCTGCACCGACGGCACCGTGCGGCTATTACGCCCGGGCCCGATCACGGCCGAACAGGTCTCCGCGGTCACGGGAGCCATGCCCGGCCCGGCCGGGAGCGGGATCGAGGCGCCGGGACAACTCGCCAGCCATTATGCCCCCGGCAAGCCGGTGCGGCTCGATGCTACCGCTGCGGAAGCCGACGAGTGGCTGATCGGCTTCGGGCCGGTCGCGGGCGACGACACGCTGTCGGGCGCGGGCGATCTCACCGAAGCGGCGGCGCGGCTGTTCGACTGCCTGCACCGCGCGGATGCAGCACCGAAGGCGCGGATCGCCGTCGGCCCGGTGCCGCGCGAGGGGCTGGGCGCCGCGATCAATGACCGCCTGGCGCGCGCAGCCGTCTGAGCCGGCGCGGGGATATCCCCGCGCCGTTCATGAAAGTTAGGCTGCGGTCGGTGCCGTGGTCTTGGAACGTGCCGCGAAGCTCTTGCGCAGCTTCTGGAGCTTGGGCGGGATCACCGCCAGGCAATAGGGGTTCCGCTGGCCTTCGCCTTCCCAATATTCCTGGTGATAGCCCTCGGCCGGGTACCATTCGCCCAGCGGCTCGATCGTGGTGACGATCTTGCCGCCGCTTTCGCCCGCGCGCTCGATACCGGCACGCGCGCGCGCTTCCTGATCGGCGTCGTGCGGGAAGATCGCCGACCGGTACTGCGTTCCGATGTCGTTGCCCTGACGGTTCAGCTGCGTCGGGTCATGCGTCGCAAAGAAGATGTCGAGCATCTCGTCATAGCTGATCTGGTCGGCGTCATAGGTGATGCGGATCGCTTCGGCATGGCCCGTGTCGCCGCCGCACACCTGCTTGTAGGTCGGGTTCGGCACGGTGCCGCCGATGTAACCGCTCTCGACCGACTCCACGCCGATCACGTCGCGGAACACCGCCTCGGTGCACCAGAAACAGCCGCCCGCAAAGGTCGCGACTTCGGTAGCCATCAAACATCTCCTGACAAATCCGCGAGCGCGCGCGGAGGGAATTGGATCGAAAGCGGTGCTTCCGACCGCAGCCCCGCACGCGTTCGTCGCCTAGAGATAGGAAGGCGCTCGCCCGGCACAATCACCACTGCTAGGCGGTGCGACCAAAGCAAAGGGGATTGTGCATGCGCGAAGGGTCGATCCTGGTGACGGGCGGGGCAGGGTACATCGGCAGTCATGCCGTGCTGGCCCTGCTGGACGCCGGCTGGCGCGTGGTGGTGGTGGACAATCTCGTGACCGGGTTCGCCTGGGCGGTGGATCCGCGCGCGACGCTGGTCCAGGCGGCGATCGAGGATGAGGATGCGGTGCGTGCCGCCATGCGCGCGCACGATGTCCTGGCGGTCATGCACTTCGCGGGATCCGTGGTGGTGCCGGAATCCGTCGCGGACCCGCTCAAATACTATCGCAACAACACCGCCGCGAGCCGCTCGCTGATCGAAAGCGCGGTTGCCTGCGGAGTGAAGCACTTCATCTTTTCGTCGACCGCCGCGACCTATGGCATCCCCGATCAGGTGCCGATCCGCGAAGAATCGCCCAAGGCGCCGATCAATCCCTATGGCATGTCCAAGCTGATGACCGAGATCATGCTGAAGGACGTCGCCGCCGCGCACCCGATCAACTATTGCGCGCTGCGTTACTTCAACGTCGCGGGCGCGGACCCCCAGGGGCGCTCGGGGCAGTCGACCGCAGGCGCGACACACCTGATCAAGGTGGCGGTGGAGGCCGCGACGGGCAAGCGCAGCCACGTGTCCGTGTTCGGCACCGACTTCACGACTGAGGACGGGACCGGGGTGCGCGACTATATCCACGTGTCGGACCTGGCGGCGGCGCACGTCCACGCGCTCGACCTGCTGATCGCGGAGCCGGGCGAAAGCCGCACGCTCAACTGCGGCTATGGCCGCGGCTATTCGGTGAACCAGGTCCTCGATGCCGTCGACCGGGTGACGAACCTGAAGATCGAGCGCCGCATGGAAGGGCGCCGACCGGGGGACCCCGATGCGCTGGTCGCCGACAACCGCGCGATCCTCGCCGCGCTGCCGTGGCGGCCGCAGCATGACGACCTGGACCGCATCGTCGCCGATGCGCTCGCCTGGGAACGCGCCCTAGCCGAGCGTGCGCAGGGCTGACCCGCGGCGGGCGGTGCGGGCGAGCAGCGCCAGCTCCACCCGCCACCAGCCGAGCGCCCACAGCGCGCCGAAGATCCAGCCGGCGAGCACGTCGCTCGGCCAATGCACGCCCAGGTACACTCGGCTGACACCGATCAGTGCCACGATCGCCATCGTGGCGGCGACCACGAACAGCCGTACGCGGGCCTGCCGGATCATCGGAAACAGCAGCGTCGCGACCGTCAGATAGACGATCGCGCTGTTCGCACTGTGGCCGGACGGAAAGCTGGCCGAGGTCTCGCGCATCAGATGCTCGACCAGGTCCGGCCGGGCGCGTTCGAACAGCTGCTTGAGCAGCGACACCATAGTGCCCCCGCCGATCGTCGCCGCCAGCGTCAGCGCCGCAGTCCGCCAGAGGCGGCGAGCAGCAGCAGGATCGTCGCAAGCGTCACCACCAGGGTAAGCACCGTTCCGCTTCCAAGCGCCGTGATGTCGCGAGCGATCGACGGCAGCTTGGCGGGGCCGATCGGAACGTCCGGATGGCCCGGCACGCGCATTGCCAGGATCAGCGTCTGATCGAACGCCAGCGCGTCGCCGCGTGCGATCACCGAAGCGAGGAACAGCAATCCAAGCAGGGCGATCGCAACGAGCACGCCCGCGATCAGCGGCCATGGCCGGCGGCCGGATGCACGCGTCTCGTGGCCCAAGGGCAGGAGAGAGGGAGCCATGACCTGCGTGTCGCAGCGTACACGCGCCGAGGCAATCGGGGACGGAGGAGAAAGCCTGTTCCGGCGGGGATGCGCAGCGGCGGCGCTTGCGGGGAAGTGGTGGGCTCGCCGGGATTCGAACCCGGGACCTACAGATTAAAAGTCCGTTGCTCTACCGACTGAGCTACGAGCCCTCACCATTCCGTCGTTGCGAACGCACCGGTGTCTCGATCCGGCGCGTGGGAAACGCCCGACGACGCGGTACGTGCCGCGCGCCCTACGGAGCCGGAGCCGCCGGGTCAACCGCCCGGGCGCGCCGCAGTCTCTGCGCGAGCTGGCGAATACGGAGCCCGCTTATCGGGTCGCGCCAGTCGGGCACGAGTTGCGCGAGGGGGGTGAGCACGAAATCACGGGTTCGGAATGCCGGGTGCGGCACGATGAGGCCGCGGCTCGCCCAGGGCCCTCCCGACCAGAGCACCAGGTCGAGGTCGAGCACCCGCGTTCCCCAGCGCCGCCCGCGCCGCCTCCCGAAGCTGCGCTCGATCGCCTTGCACCGTGCGAGCATCTCGGGCGGGGAGAGCGGGCTTTCCACCAGCGCGACCGTGTTGGCGTAGCGCCGCAGCGAGGGGCCGAGCGGCGCGCTGCGGATCACCGGCGCGACGGCGACCACGCCGCCCAGCGCCTCCAGCGCAGCCGCTACCTCACGCTCCGGGCTGCCGTGACGGCCACGGCGATTGGACCCGATCGCGATCGCATAGCTTGCCCTTGCCATGCCCTCGCGCCTACCGCAGCGCCATGTCTGCTGCCAGCCCGCTTCGCGCCACCGAACCCCCTCATGATTGCCCGCTCTGCCCCCGCCTGGTGGCTTTTCGCGAATCGCTGCGGCAGGAGTATCCGGACTGGTGGAACGCGCCGGTGCCTGCGTTCGGCGATCCGGATGCCTGGCTGGCGGTGGTGGGCCTCGCGCCCGGCAAGCATGGCGCCAACCGCACCGGCCGGCCCTTCACCGGAGATTATGCCGGCACGCTGCTCTACGACACGCTCGCCAAGTTCGGCCTGTCCGAAGGGGTGTTCGACGCCCGGCCCGACGACGGGCTGGAGTTGAAGGGCGTGATGCTCGTCAACGCGGTGCGCTGCCTGCCGCCGGAGAACAAGCCCACGCCGGAGGAAATCCGCACCTGCCGCCCGTTCCTGGAGGCGCCGATCGCCGCGCTGCCGCGCGTGCGCGTGTTCGTGGCGCTCGGCCAGATCGCCCACCAGTCGGCGGTGAAGGCGCTCGGCGGCAAGCTCCCCAAGGCCAAGTTCGGCCACCTCGCCGAGCACCGCATGCCCGATGGCCGCATCCTGATCGATAGCTATCACTGCTCGCGCTACAACCAGAACACCGGCCGGTTGACCCAGCCGATGTTCGAGGCGGTGTTCGAGCGGGCGCTGCAGCTGCGCGACGCGGTTGCCGCCTGACGCAGCGGCGTCAGATGTCCTGCGTGAGCCGCCCGTAGAGCTCCGGCCGGCGATCGCGGAAGAAGCCGAAGGCGGCACGGTGGCGCGCCACGCGATCGAGGTCGAGCGTGGCGGTGATGACGCCTTCTTCCTCACGGTCCAGCTCGGCCAGGATGTCGCCGCGCTCGTCGCAGATGAAGCTGGTGCCGTAGAAGGTCTGGTCATGCTCGGTGCCGACGCGGTTGGCGGCGATCACGGGCACGACGTTGGACACGGCATGGCCCACCATCGCGCGACGCCACAGCCGGGCGGTGTCGAGGCTGGTGTCGTGCGGCTCGCTGCCGATCGCGGTGGGGTAGAAGAGCAGCTGCGCCCCCATCAGCATCATCGCGCGCGCGGTTTCGGGATACCATTGGTCCCAGCAGACGCCGACGCCGATCTTGGCGGCGGGGCCGTCCCACACCTTGAAGCCGGTGTTGCCGGGGCGGAAGTAGAACTTCTCCTCATATCCCGGGCCGTCGGGGATGTGGCTCTTGCGATAGACGCCCTGGACCTTGCCGTCGGGGCCGATCATCGCGAGCGAATTGTAATAGTGAGGGCCGTCCGCCTCGAAGAAGCTGGTCGGGATGTGGACCTTGAGCTCGGCGGCGAGCGCCTGCATCGCCAGCACCGCTTTGTGCTCGCCGACGGGCTTCGCGTTGGCGAACAGCCCCTCGTCCTCGACGCGGCAGAAATACTCGCCCTCGAACAGTTCCGGGGGCAGGATCACCTGCGCACCCTTCGCATGCGCCTCCCGCACCAGGCGAGTGACGTTGGCGATGTTCGCATCGATGTCGTTGGAAAAGGCGAGCTGCAGCGCGGCGACGGTGATTTCGGTCATGCCGCGCTATGTAGTCGAACTGGCTCGCGTTGCCAGAGGCGGATACGGGCGCGGCGACGGACCGCCGCGCCCGAATGCGATCAGCGGCTCGGGATCTGCTGGCTGATGCAGTGGAAGCTGCCGCCGCCCGTCAGGATGTGGTCGGCGCGCAGGCCCACCACCTTGCGATCCGGGAAGATTGCCGAGAGAGCCGCCACCGCCGCGTCGTCGCTCGGCTGGCCATAGACCGGCACCACCACGGCGGCGTTGCCGATATAGAAGTTCATGTAGCTCGCCGGGATCACCTCGTCCTCGGACTCGACTCGGCCGGGGGAGGGGATGCGGACGAGCTCGACGCCCGCCGCCCGCGCGCGTTCGGCCGCGTCCCGGTACACGTCGGCATTGGGATCGTCCTCGGCCGGTTCCGGGATCGCCAGGCGGTTCGGGCCGACGAAGCGGGCCAGGTTGTCGACATGGCCGTCGGTGTGGTCGTTGAGCAGCCCGTCGCCCAGCCACAGGAAGCGGGTGTAGCCCAGGTCGGCGCGCAGCAGCGCCTCCGCCTTGTCGCGGGTGAAGTCCTCGCCGTTGCGGTTCGGGTTCAGCAGGCACTGCTCGGTGGTGACGACCAGGCCCGTGCCGTCGCCGTCGATGGCGCCGCCCTCGATGATCCAGTCGTGGGTCTCGGCCGCGATCCCGCGCTGGCGGGCGAGCCCCGCGCCAACGCTGTTGTCGCCCGGCAGGTCGTACTTGCTGCCCCAGCCGTTGAAGGCGAAGTCGTGGGCCTTGCCGTCGCCGTCCAGGATCGCGCCGGTGTCGCGCAGCCAGATGTCGCCGAACGGCTCCACCACCACCTCGGCGGCATCGCCCACCATCGCCCGCGCGGCGGCGGCGGCTTCCTCATCCGCTGCGACCAGCAGCACGCGCTCGCCGGCGCCATCCGCATGGACGGCACGCGCGAAGGCGGCGACTTCCTCACGGGCGGGTTCGAGATCTTCGAGCCAGAGTTCGGGATGGCTGGGGAAGCCGATCCAGACGGCGTCGTGGCGGGCCCATTCGGCGGGAGGAGGCGTAGTCATGGTCGCGTCCTTAGCGGGGGGTGCAGGAGCGGAAAAGGGCTGGCGGCGGTGTTCGGCGAGTCCGCGGCCAAGATCGCTTGCGTCGCTCTCGGCGCCCGGACATCTTGATGTCAGAACGAGGGGGGGATGTTCAGATGAGGCTTGTGGATTGGCTGGCCGGTGCATCGTTGTTGTGCGCCGGTGTTTCGGTGTCGGCACAGGAGGCGGGGACCGACGCGGAGGGGCAGCGGCTTGCCGCAGCGTTCGGCTCGCGCGAACAGGTGCAGCAGATCAGCATCTCGCCGGATGGCAGCAAGGTGGCGATGCTGATGCCCGCGGGCAAACGGGGCACCCGCCTGGTGATCGGCGACCGCCGGACCGGCGAGGCACCCAAGTCGATCCTGGCGTCGAGCGGCGAACCCGAGCAGCTGACGCACTGCTTCTGGTCCACCAACCAGCGGATCGTCTGCGGCATCTATTCGGTGGCATCCGGATCCGAATTGCTCGGGTTCACGCGCCTGGTCTCGCTGAACAGCGACGGCGGCGGCATGAAGGTGCTGAGCGCTCGTACATCCAGCCGCGCCCTTGCCGCCATGTACGACGGCGGGCGGCTGATCGACCGCCTTGCCGAAGCGGAAGGTGGTACCGTGCTGATGACGCGCTCGTTCGTGCCGGAGAGCACGGCCGGGACGCTGCTGGCAAACCGAACGCAGGGGCTGGGGGTCGAGCTGGTCAACACGACGACCCTGGCGCGCAAGGTCGTGGAGCAGCCGCGCGCGAATGCCGTCGATTATGTCAGCGATGGGCATGGCTCCGTGCGGATCATGGGGATTCAGTCGACCCGCGCATCGGGCTACGACGGCAACCAGATCAGTTACTCCTATCGGCTACCCGCAAGCCGCGCCTGGCAACCGCTGAGTACGCTGGACCTGAACAGCAGGGCCGGATTCAACCCGTCCGCTGTCGATCCCGATCTGAACGTCGCCTATGGCTTTGACCTGAACGACGGCCGCAAGGCCCTCTACCGGGTTGCGCTGGATGGCAGCGGAAGCCGCGAGTTGTTGGTCGCCCGGCCGGACGTCGACGTGGACGGGCTGTTGACGATCGGGCGGCACTCGCGCGTGGTCGGGGCGAGCTTCGCCACCGATCGTCGAGAGGCGGTGTTCTTCGACCCGCAGCTGAAGGCGCTGCAGGGTGCCTTGAAGAAGGCGCTGCCGCACCAGCCGCTGGTGACGTTTCTGGACGCGAGCGCAGACGAGAACCAGCTCCTCCTGCTGGCCGGCGGCGACGTCGAACCAGGCACCTATTATGTCTATGACAAGCGGACGCGCGCGCTGGAGCAAGTCCTGCTGGCGCGGCCGGAGCTTGCGAACACGGTGCTCGCGCCGGTGAAGGCGATTACCTTCCCCGCAGCGGATGGCACGCCGATCCCGGCCTATCTCACGCTGCCCGTAGGCGGAGCGGCGAAGACCGTGGGCGCCATCGTGCTTCCGCACGGAGGCCCGGGAAGCCGGGACGAATGGGGCTTCGACTGGCTGTCGCAGTTCCTTGCCGCGCGCGGCTTTGCGGTGCTCCAGCCGAACTTCCGCGGGTCGGCCGGCTATGGTGATGCCTGGTTCCAGAAGAACGGCTTCCAGTCGTGGCGGACGGCGGTCGGCGACGTCAACGACGGCGGCCGCTGGCTCGTGCAGCAGGGCATCGCCAAAGCCGACAAGCTTGCCGTGCTGGGATGGTCCTATGGCGGCTATGCCGCGCTTCAATCCGCAGCGCTGGACCCCGCCTTGTTCAAGGCGATCGTCGCGATCGCGCCGGTAACGGACCTCGATCGGCTCCGCGAAGAGTCGCGCTTGTTCACCAATTTCATGTTGGTGGATGCCTTCATCGGCCATGGTGCGCATGTTCGTGAAGGGTCGCCCGCGCAGAACGCCGCTCGCATCCAGGCGCCGGTGCTGCTGTTCCATGGCGATCTCGATCGCAACGTGGCCGTCGGCGAGTCGCGTTTCATGGCGGACCAGCTTCGGGGCGCCGGGCGCAAGGTCGACTATGTCGAGTTCAAGGGGCTCGACCATTATCTGAACGACAGCGAGGCGCGTACGCGCATGCTCGCGCAGACGGACGGCTTTCTGCGCACCAGCCTGAAGATCGGCCAATAGAAAAAGGGCGGCCCGCCAGGACCGCCCTCTTCTTTGTCTTGCCGGTGGGCCGCGGCGGGTGCCGCGGTCCGGATCCGATCAGCGCGAGTAGAACTCGACGACCAGGTTCGGCTCCATCTTCACCGGGTACGGCACCTCGTCGAGGGTCGGCACGCGGGTGAAGGTCACCTTGGCGGCGCCGTCGGGTGCGACATACTCGGGAATGTCACGCTCGGCCAGGCTCTGCGCCTCGAGCACCAGCGCCATCTCCTGCGCCTTGCTGCCAAGCGTGATCTCGTCGCCCGGACGGACGCGGCGCGACGCGATGTTGCACTTCACGCCGTTGACGCGGATGTGGCCGTGGCTGACGATCTGGCGAGCCGCCCAGATGGTCGGCGCGAACTTGGCGCGATAGACGATCATGTCCAGGCGCTGCTCGAGCAGGCCGATCAGGTTCTGACCGGTGTCGCCCTTCATGCGCGACGCTTCTTCATAGGTGCGCTTGAACTGCTTCTCGGTCACGTCGCCATAGTAGCCCTTGAGCTTCTGCTTGGCGCGCAGCTGGATGCCGAAGTCGGACATCTTGCCCTTGCGGCGCTGGCCGTGCTGGCCCGGGCCATACTCACGCTTGTTGACCGGGCTCTTCGGACGGCCCCAGATGTTCTCGCCGAGACGACGGTCGAGCTTGTACTTGGCGCTGTGGCGCTTCGACATGGTAACTTCCTTGCAACTGCAACAACGGTGATCCGCCCCAAAGGAGTGGATCGCGAATCCCGGTTTCTCGCGCTGCTGGGATCGAGACGATCGGCAGGGCTGCCGCTTCACCGGGGTGCGGAGCCGATTGCGAAGGCGCGCGCCTAGCCGCAGACGGGGGCATGAGTCAAGCTGGACAGGCCGTCTGGACACGTCGGGGCCCGCCCGCCTAGGCACGCCGCATGACGATCCTTTCCGGCCCCGATTGCACCACCATGCGCGAAGTCCGCGCCGGCGTCGACCAGCTCGATCGCGAGCTGGTGGCGCTGCTCGCCCGCCGCTTCGCCTATATGGACGCCGCCGCCCGCATCAAGCCGGAGCGCGGCCACGTCCGCGACGAAGCGCGCAAGGCAGAGGTCATTGCCAACGCCCGTGCCGAGGCGGCTCGGCTGGGCGTGTCCGAGGACGTGGTCGGCGCGCTTTGGGAGCAGCTGGTCGAGGCGTCGATCGCCTATGAGCTGGCCGCGTTCGACCGGCGGTAAGTTACCGCTGGCGCGGCCGTGCGAGCGTCGACAGCACGCCGCGCAGCGTACGCACTTCCTGCGAATTCCAGCCCGGCTTGGTCAGCAGCGTGCGCAGTGTTCGGCGCGTGGCGGGCGCACGATCGGGCGGAAAGAAATAGCCGCCAGCCTCCAGCATCCCGTCGAGCTGCGTGATCATGCCCTCCAGCTCTTCCTGCGGGGCCGGGGGATCGAGCTCGGTCTCGGGCGGGCTCGCAAGGTCGGCGCCCTTGGACCACTCATATGCAACCAGGATCACTGCCTGGGCGAGGTTGAGCGAGCCGAACTCCGGGTTGATCGGCACGGTGACGATGGTGCGGGCAAGCGCCACGTCGTCGGTCTCCAGCCCGGAACGCTCCGGTCCGAACAGGATGGCGGCGCGGCCGGCATCGCTGCGGATTGCGCGGGCGGCCTCTTCCGGCGTGACGACCGGCTTGGTGACACCGCGCTTGCGGACCGTGGTTGCGAAGACGTGGGTGCAGTCGGCCACCGCATCGGCGACGGTTTCAAAGACCCGTGCCTTCTCCAGCACCACGTCGGCGCCGCTCGCGGCTGGCCCCGCCTGCGGATTGGGCCAGCCGTCGCGCGGGGAAACCAGCCGCATCTCCACTAGCCCGAAGTTGAGCATCGCGCGCGCGGCCTTGCCGATGTTCTCGCCCAGCTGCGGGCGCACCAGCACGATGACGGGGGGGGGGGACACGTTCGGGGAG